>JAEZYO010000583.1 GCA_023419055.1 Pseudomonadota bacterium
ACGAGTGGATCGAGCGGCGACACCGGCAACGGCGGTACGAGCGGATCGAGCGGCGACACCGGCAGCGGTGGATCCCCCATCGTGCTCAATGACGGATCGATCGAAGGCGGCGGGTGCTCCTGCCGCAGCGCCGGTGGTGGTTCGTACGGATCGCTCGGTGGTTGGCTCGCAGCACTGGCTGCAGTCGGCATCTGGCGACGCCGCTCGAAGCGACTATCGTCGCGCGGGTGAACGAGAAGACCGAGCGCCGGTTGCTCATCCCGGGCTTCCGGCGCCTGCTGCACGGCGGCGACTACAACCCCGATCAGTGGCTTTCGCGGCCGGAGGTCCTCGACGAGGACTTCCGGCTGATGAAGCTCGCCGGGTGCAACACCTTCTCGCTCGGGATCTTCGCCTGGACGAGCTACGAGCCGGAGGAGGGAAAATACCGCTTCGATTGGCTCGATCGCATGATGGATCGCATGCACGCGGCGGGGCACCGCGTGATCCTGGCGACGCCCAGCGGGGCGAAGCCCGCCTGGCTCAGCAAGAAGTACCCGGAGATCCGGCGCGTCACGCGAGACGGCCTGCGCGAGCCGCACCGCGACCGCCACAACCACTGTTGGACCTCTCCCGTCTACCGCGAGAAGGTGCGCGCGATCGGCACGGAGCTCGCGCGCCGCTACCGCGACCACCCGGCGCTCGGGATGTGGCACGTCTCGAACGAGTACAACGGCGAGTGCTACTGCGACGGCTGCCTCGCGAAGTGGCAGCGCTGGCTCGAGGTACGCTACGGCTCCCTAAACGCGCTCAACCAGGCGTGGTGGACGAGCTTCTGGAGCCACACCTTCACCGCCTTCGACGAGATCGATCCCCGCGAGTGGGCGACGGACGGCCTGGTGCTCGACTGGAAGCGCTTCACCTCCGACCAGGCGATCGACTTCTACGAGTGGGAGCTCGAGCCGCTCCGCCGCGAGACCCCGAACGTGCCGTGCACGACGAACTTCATGGGGCTCTTCCCGGGCATCGACTACGCGAAGCTCGCCGAGCGCGTCGACCTCGTCGCCGATGATCAGTATCCCCGGTACGACGTCCGTCGCGCGGACTCGCTGCGCACGGCGGTCGGCGTCTCGTTCAAGGACGACCTCTACCGCTCCTTCAAGCCGGATCGCCCGTGGATGTTGATGGAGAGCTGCCCGGACGCGGTGCAGTGGAAGGTGCCGATGCGCCTGAAGCCGGCGCACGCGCACCGCACCGAGATGCTGCAAGCCGTGGCTCACGGCGCCGAGGGCACCTGCTACTTCCAGTGGCGCAAGGGCCGCGGCGGGATGGAGAAGCACCACGGCGCCGTGGTCGATCACGTGGGCCACGAGCACACGCGCGTGTTCCGCAGCGTGGCCGCGCTGGGAGCCAGCTACGAGGGCTTGAACGAGGTGATCGGCAGCGTGGTCGAGTCGGAGGTCGCGCTCATCTACGACTGGGAGGTGCGCTGGGCCTTCGAGACCACGCACGGCGTGCTGCACCGCGACGACGCTTACGCGCGGGTCGCGCTGGACCACTATCAACCCTTCTGGGAGATGGGCGTGCCGGTCGACGTGATCGCGAGCACGCGCGGCTTCGATGGCTACAAGGTGCTGATCGCGCCGCAGCTCCACTTGCTCAAGCCCGGCGTCGCGCGCCGCCTCGCCGAGTTCGTAGAGCGCGGCGGGGTGCTCGTCGGCACGTACTACACCGGCTTCGTCAACGAGACTCAGATCTGCTTCGACGACGGCTTCCCGGGCCAGGGGCTCACGCGGGTGTTCGGCCTCTGGAACGAGGAGACCGACAGCCTCGAGCCCGAGCTCACGCAAGCGCTCGTCACGGTGCCCGGGTCCGGCCTTCCGCTCGCGGAGCGCTACACCGCGGGAGACGTGTGTGCGCTCGTCGAGCCACGGGGGGCGGAGGTGCTCGGCACCTACTCGGAAGGCTTCTACGCAGGCTCCCCCGCGTTGACACGACACTCTTTCGGGCGCGGAACGGCGTACTACCAGGCGGCGCGGCTCCCGGTTTCGTTTCAGCGCGACTTCTATCGAGGTCTCGCGAAGCGCCACGGCGTCGCGCCCGTCCTCCCGGTCGAACTACCCCGTGGGATGACGCTGCAGCGCCGCCGGCGGGACAAGCGCGAGTACTTCTTCGCTCATCATTTCGGACAAGAGCCGGCGAGGCTTTCGCTCGAGGGCCTCGGCTTGCGCGAGCTCTGGAGCGGGCAGGCCGTCGAGGGGCTCGAGCTCGGCTCCTTCGAGAGCGCGGTGCTCTTTCGCTAGCCTTCCAGGCAGACGCGCCGAATGGAGCGCCGCAGGATCGAGCTCCGGTGCGCGTCGTAGTAGCGCGCCGCCTCGAGTCGCGCTGCGTCGCTCGGGTTGGCGAGGCACTCGGCGAGCACGTCGTAGCCGGCCTGGAGGCGATTGGGATCGTCGGGGTGGCTCAGGCGGTACTCGCGCGCGAGCGCGCGCAGGCGCTCGCCGTCACGCGCGGCGAGCGCTTCGCCGAGCAGCGCGCGCAAGTTGTTCTCGTGCTGGATCTTCCGGTGGCGCTCGGTGATGGGGTGCGGGTGCTCGCGCTCGTCGTGGCCCTGCACGCCCTGAATCTGCACGCTCGGACGCGCCTCGGCCGTCGCGGGCGGGAGCGGAGAAGACGTGGTGGCGGCGGAGCTCTCGGGCTCTTCCGCCACGGAGCGCGGGGCGCTCGGGGTCGGCTCGGTGTCCCCAATCGGGGTCATGGAGACCACGACTCCGAACAGCGCGAGCGCGCCGAGAGCGACGAGGAGACCTCGGGCGCGACGTTCCATCACGGCACCGTGACCGTCCAGGTGACGGTCTGCTGAGAGTTGTTCCAGGCGTCACGTCCCCAACAAGGATCGATGTAGCCCGGGTTCGTCGAGGGCGGCGGGTCGAGGCACTCGCCGCTCCGGTAGCGGACCCAGGTGTCGTCGGCGTTGTCGTACGCTTTCGCGGTGATGGTGTGACTGCCGGAGGCGAGACTGCTCGCGGCGACGTCGAAGACGGGGCCGCCGTTCATGGCCACCACGTTGCCGTCGACGGACCAATCCACGCTGATCACCTCGGGGTCGATCACGTTGACGCGTAGCGTGGTCGGGTTCGAGACGGCGCCCTCCGGCGGCTCCGTGGAGTCGACGGGTCTTACAATCCCCCAGATGTCCATGATGATCTTCTCGCGCGACACGGCGTTGAACGCGGTGTCGCCGCTGTCGCCGAACAGCATGTTCATCATGGAGTTGTCGCTCGGGCGGTACTGTCCCGAATCACAGTAGCGGCTTCCGTTGAAGAAGCCCTGCTTGCCCGTGCCGCCCGCTTGATCGAAATCCTTCCAGAGGTCCCACTTGCCCGCGGAGGTGCTGCCGTTGGCGGTCGAGTTGACCTCGACATACTCGGTGCTGCACCCTCCGTTCGAGCCTCCGTACTCGTCGGCCAGGTTGTGGAAGCCGTGACCGCCCTCGTGGAGCGCCGCGCCGTCTGCGTCTTCGTGGCCGCCGGACCAGAGCATCCAGGCGCTGCCGGTGTTCCACCAGCGATCGTTGTTGAGCACGATCGCGTGCCAGTCCACCTCGAAGTCCGCGGGCAGGCTCTCGTCGAGAACGTCGTCGGCCGCGCCCGTGTTGCAGTTCGCGAGTCGGCTTTGATCGTCACCGGTGCACGACAGCGCGGTGGAACCGTTGCCGATGCCGTCCGCCTGGCTCACGACCTTGATGGCACAGATGTTCACGAACTTGCGATAGCGCCCGTAGGGTTGGCCGATCACGTCGCTGAAGCGCTTCTGGTTCGCGAACTCGATGTGCTCGAGGTACGTGGTTTCGACGCTCGTCGAGTCGTAGCCGTCCCCGAGGATGGCGTAGTTGACTCGGTTTCCAACGGGGCCCGCGTTCTCGATGGCGACGCCGTTCGCGCCGCAGTCGAGCGGCGGCTTTTCCGGACCTCCGCCGGATCCGCCGCCCACGAACGTCCCACCGGTTCCTCCGCTCGCGCCACCTGCGCCGCCGGCGCTGCCCCCGGTGCCCGTCGTGGAAGCCCCTCCGCTCCCGCCCAAGCTCGAGCTCCCGGCGCTTCCGCCCGTCGCAGGGCCTGCGCCCGCGCCTCCGGAGCTGCTGGTGCCGCCCTGCGCGCCGGTCCCGGTGTTGCCAGGCGTGGTCTCGTCGGTGCCGCTACAACCCGAAATGAAAACCACCCCGATCAGGGAAATAATGGACGTGCGCACGGGTGCCTCCTGGGCCGATCGAGTGCGCCCGAGTGCACGCGGACGATCAGAAATCGCTCAAATTCCGCCCTCGGAGAAGAGTTCTCCTCAGGGTGATTGCGAGGCTCCGCGCTTCGGCTTCGCCCTAGCTACTGGCGGGCGGGGCGCTCGGCGTGCGAGCCGCGATCTGCTGCTCGAGGATCGGATCGATGGCAGCGAGGACCGCGACCTGAATCTCGAGGCGGCGCGCCGGCGTGATGGGCGAGCCGTCGAACTCGACGATGTTGAAGCGATCGTAGACTCGGTTGTTCAGCGTCTTCACCTGAGAGGTGACGATCTGCACGCGCTGCTTGAAGAGCGCCTGTGAGAGCGCGAGGAGCAGCCCCGAGCGATCGCCGGTCTCGACCTCGAGGGTCGCGAAGCTGCCGTCCTGAGCCTCCAAGAAGCGCACCACGGTCTCGGTGGACGAGGGCGTGGGCAGCACCACGCCGGGTTGGGCGCCGGGAGGCGGCGTGGAGAGCTTGCCCTCGATCAGGCCGACCAGGACCTCACGCAGCCGCTCCACCCGCGCGGGTGCGAACGCTTGCCGGCGCTTTTCGGCGTCGCGCTCCCGCACCCAGAAGACGTCGACCGCCTCGTCGTGCAGCCCAGCAACCCTGCGGGTATAGGCTTCGGCCTCGATCACGTCGAGCTCGCAGATGACGAACGCGGCGCTGATGGTGGCGAGCAAGCCGGGACGATCTTCGGCCACGACGCAGAGGGCCGTGCCCTCCTTGTCGGAGTTGAACAGGCCGACCGCAGCGCGCGCATTTTCACGACCGCGCGCGAGCGCCGCGTGCTGAGCCATGGCCACGGGCCCGAAATTGCGCCGGTAGCTCTCGGGCAACGACGCCGCGAAAGCGGTGAGCGAGGATTCGGGATGAGTCGAGGGCGCCACGTCAGTAGGTTTCCGGGTTTTCGGGGCTTCCTGGTTTCTCTTTTGTTTCCGTTCAGCCAGCGTCGGGTTGACCCGTCGATTGTCCCGGAAAGAGTGGAGGAAACGCCGTGGGGAAGGTGGTGGGGATCGCCGTGGGGAAGCCCGAAGGCAAAGGCGGGAGCGTGCTCGGAAGCGCGCTCGGAAACGTGAACGGGGGGAAGGTCGGGACCGGTGTAGCACCGGCGTCGACCGGCGCAGCCGTCGGGCTCGGATTCGTCGTCGGTTTCGACGTGCCGGTAGTCGGTGGCCGGGTGGGAGTCGTGGCGATCGGCCCCGGTGGAGTGGGGTTGGGCGTGGTCGGAGCCGCCGTCGGTTGATCGCTCAATGCCGTGAGCGTGGTGAGCGGAGGCGGAGTCGTCGAATCGAGGTCGGTGCTCGTGCCCTGGCTGCGGCGGTGCCACACGATACCGGCCACGATGCCGCCAGTGACCAGAGCGCCGAGGAGGACCGCGAGGACACCTGCGGTGGCGCGGGAGCGGCGCCGGGGCGGGGGCGTCGGCAAGGACGGAGTGGGCCACGGGCCCGAAGCGCCGGGAGGCCCGCCGAGTCTGATCGCAGGGGCAGCGGCTTCCGTCGACCCGCGTTCATTGACCGTATCCGTCTCGATCGGGGGAGCGTCTTCCGTCGAACCTTTGAACCCGGCGGTGTAGCCGTGGGGAGGCACGTACCCTTGCGCGACGTAGCTCGGCCCGGCCGCGTAACTCGGCGACGCGCCGTACCCCTGCCCGAGCTGGCTCGGGGGCGGCGCGCCGTAGCCGTGCGGCGCGACTTGGCTCGGGGGCGGCCCGTACCCTTGAGCGACCTGACTCGCCGAAGCGCCGTAGCTCGGCGCGGGAGCGTCGTCGGGCGGGAGCGTCGCCGGCACGTTGCTCGGGCGAACCTTGTCCTCGCTCGTGTCGCGCGTGGAGAGCGGGATCTCCGGCAGCTTGAGCTGCGAAACGGCGGCAGGGTGTGGCGTCGCCGCGAGGCGACCCGCGTGGCTGAGCTCGCCTGCGAACGGCGCGAGCGCGAGCCGGAGCTCGTGCGCGCTCCCGAAGCGCGCGTCGCGCTCTGCCGCGATCGAACGATGCACGATCTCGACCAGCCCCGGCGGGAGCCCGGGCTCGCAAGCGTCGAGCCGAAGCACGTCGCCGGCCATCACCTTACCCACGATGGTGGGCGCGTCTTCACCGTCGGCGGGGCGGCGGGCGCTCAGCATTTCGAACAGCATGACGCCGAGGGAGAAGAGGTCGGCGCGGTGGTCGACGTCAGCGGCGCTGTAGAGCTGCTCCGGCGCCATGTACTCCGGCGTACCCATCATCGCGCCCGCGCGCGTGAGACCGCGCTGATACTCGTTCGAGGCGCGGAGCTTCGCGATCCCGAAATCGATCAGCTTGAGCAGCGGGCCGCCGCTCGAAGGGGTGACGAACACGTTGTCGGGCTTGAGGTCTCGGTGCACGACCCCGAGCGCGTGCGCGGCCTCCAAGCCGGAGAGCGTCTGCAGGGCGAAATCGATCGCCTCGTTGGGCGGGAGCTTGCCTCGCCGATCGAGGAGCTGCTGCAGCGACTCGCCGTGCAGAAGCTCCATCACGAGATACGGCGTGCCGTCCGGCGTCATGTCGACGTCGGTCACGTGGGTCACGTGGATGCTCTGGATATTGGCGGACACGCGCGCTTCTTGCAGGAAGCGCTGAGCGAGGCCCGTGCGGCGCGCGAGCTCCGCGTGCAGGAACTTGAGCGCCACCGCGGTGCCGAGGACCTCGTGACGCGCTTCGTAGACGGTGCCCATCCCGCCGTCGCCGATCACGCGGACGACGCGATATTTCCCGCCGATGATGTCGCCAGGTGTGGGCCTCATGAGCTCGGCTGGCCTCGATCCTTGACCCGTTCGGCGAGCGGAACATGGCGATCGTATTCGCTCAGGAACGTCAGGCTGCGGGTGTCGGCGCGATCGAGGTAGAGGGTACCGTTCAGGTGATCGGTCTCGTGCTGCACGACCGCCGCTCGGACCCCTTCCCAGGTGAACGAGAAGGGGCGCCCGGCGCGGTCGAGCGCCTGGACCTCCACTCTTCGCGGGCGCTTCACCCGGCCACGCACGCCGGTCACCGAGAGGCAGCCTTCGTACATGATGACGGCATCCTCGTCGGCGAGCGCGCCGTTCGCGTCGTACCCCACGGGAGTCACGATGGGGTTGATCAGCACCGTCAACGGAATCGGCTCGAAGGAAGGATAGCGGGGATTCCGACCCACCTCGATCACGGCCAGCCGCAGCGACTCGTAGACCTGGGGCGCGGCGAGCCCGGCTCCGTCCGCGTCGTGCATGGTCTCGATCATGTCGTCGATCAGGGTCTCGAAAGCGGGCGTGCCGATCAGCTCGAGCGGGACCTCGTCAGCGCGCCGCCGCAGGACCGGCTCGCCCATCTGCGCAATTTTTCTGATGGCCAATGCGTCGTCCGTCCGAGAGGTCAGATAGGTAGCACCGGGGGCCCGTGACCGTCGACATTCGCGGGCCTTTCTTTCGTCCCGGCTAGCGGCCCCGGCCCCGCCACAGGACGTCCGGCGTGCCGGAAGCGCGGTTTTCGCGCCTGGCGAGCACGAACAGCAGGTCGCTGAGGCGATTCAGATACACGAGCAGGGCCCCGCTCTGCTCGGGGCCGAGCGCCGTGAGGAGGCGTCGCTCCGCGCGCCGGCAGATGGTGCGCGCGAGGTGGAGCGCGGCGGCGGCGGGTGAGCCTCCGGGCAAGATGAAGTTCGAGAGCGGCTCGAGGAGCGCCTCGCTCTCGTCGATGAAGCGCTCGAGCCGCGCGGCGTCGCTCTCGTCGACGCGGCGGAGCGTCAGCTTGTGCTCCATGCCCGGCGCGCACGCGAGCTCCGCTCCCAGCCGGAGCAGGTCGTCTTGGATTTCGTTCAACCCGGCGTCGACCGCGCCCGAGAGTCCCGCGGCGCGCGCGACCCCGAGCGCGGCGTTCAGCTCGTCGACGGTGCCGTACGCTTCGACCCGGGCGTCGTCCTTCGCGAGGCGCGCTCCGCCGAAGAGCCCGGTCTGTCCGGCGTCGCCGGTGCGCGTGTAGATCTTCATCGCCCGGAGTCTGGCCTCTCCTCTTCGCCCCGGGAAGGTGCG
>JAEZYO010000584.1 GCA_023419055.1 Pseudomonadota bacterium
GCGGTGCTGAGGCAGAAGCGCGCGACGCCGGCCCAAGTGAAGCGGGCGCTCGAGGTGCTCGAGGAAACCGGAGCGCGGACAGAAGTCGAAGATCGAGTCACCGAGCTTTGCGCCGAGGCTCGTCGAGCGCTCACGTCGAAGGTCATCGACAAGGGGGGGCAAGAGCTGCTCGGGGGTGCTCTCACGGCTCTCGCGGAGCGCCCGCTCTGATGGCGCGCGCGTTCGGCAAGGTGATCCTGCTCGGCGAGCACGCGGTCGTCTACGGCGTGCCCGCGCTGTCGGTCGGCATCGCACGCGGAGCGGAGGCGCGGGCCACAGCGAGCGAGAGATCGTCACTCCGCATTGGCGATCGCTTCACTGCGCTCGGAGACGGATCGGAGCTCGCTAGCGGGCTCGAAGCGTTGCTCGCAGCGCTCGACGCTCGGAACGTCGCCATCGAGGTCACGCTCGAGCTGCCGGCGGGGTGCGGGCTCGGAGCCTCGGCGGCCATCGGCGTCGCGAGCGCGAGGGCGATCCTCGAGCTCACCGAGCCCGGGGTGACGCCCGCGTTCGAGCGCGTCTTCTCGGCGGCCATGGCTTGGGAGAAGGTCTTCCACGGTAACCCCTCGGGCGTGGACGCGGCCGCTTCGACGCGCGGAGGTTGCATCCAATATTCGAAGAGCGCGGGCGTGGAGCTCGTGACGCTCGGTCGTTCGTTGCCGCTCGCCGTCGCGGTCGCCGGCCCTCCCGCGAGCACGCGCGAAATGGTCGAGTCGGTGGCACGCTTGAAAGAGCGGCGCCCCGAGGTCTTCCAGAAGACCCTGGACGGCATCCTCTCGTTGGTCAAAAACGCGCGCCTCTGCCTCGAGGTGGGTGATTGGCCCGGGCTCGGTCAGCTCATGAACCTGAACCAGATGTTGCTTTCCGGGCTCCACGTCTCGACCGTCGGTATCGAGCGCGCGTGTAAGCTCGCCCGCGACGCCGGCGCGCTCGGCGCGAAGCTCACGGGGGCAGGCGGCGGCGGCTCGGTGGTGGCCCTCCCCGATCTCGATCCCGAGCCGGTGCTCCGCGCCTGGCGCGAGGAAGGCTTGCCGTGCTTCGCTACCGAGGTTTCGGTGATCGAAGGAGCCGTGCAGTGACCCGCTCTGCCGCGCGCGCGGTCGCGCACTCGAACATCGCGCTCGCCAAGTATTGGGGCAAGGCGGACGTGGCGCGGAACCTGACCGCCGTGCCGAGCCTGTCCCTCACGCTCGCGGGGCTCCGCACCATCACGACCGTGACGTTCGACTCGGAGCTCACCGCGGACGAGGGCACGCTCGGCTCCGCGCCGCTCGCGGGCAAGCCGCTCCTGCGCGTCCAGAAGCTGCTCGACCGCGTGCGTGGCCTCGCCGGGACGAACGTGTTCGCCCGCGTCGAATCGACGAACGATTTCCCCACCGCTTCGGGCCTCGCCTCGAGCGCCTCCGGCTTCGCAGCGCTCGCGCTCGCCGCGACCCGGGCGGCTGGTCTCTCCCTGTCGCTCGAAGAGGTGAGCGCTCTCGCGCGCGAAGCCTCGGCGTCTGCCGCGCGGTCGCTCTTCGGCGGTTTCGTCGCGCTCGAGGCGCGAGCGGAGCGCGCCGAGCGCGTCTGCGCCGGCGACCATTTCCCGCTTTCGATGCTGGTCGCAGTGACCACGGCCGGTGAGAAGAGCACCGGCTCGACCGACGGCATGCAGCACACCGCGGCCACGAGCCCCTACTATCCCGCCTGGGTGAGCGACGCGCCCCGGGTCTACGCGCGCGTGCGAGCCGCGGTGATGACGCGCGATTTCGAGGCGCTCGGGGTGGCGGCCGAGCAGAGCGCGCTCGCGATGCACGCCTCCATGCTCGCGGCGGATCCGGCCGTGATCTACTTCCAGCCCGGAACGCTCGCGGTGATGCACCGCGTGCGCGAGCTCCGGAAGGGCGGGCTGCCCGCGTTCTTCACGATGGACGCAGGGCCGCACGTGAAGGTCCTCACGTTACCCGAGCGAGCCAAGGAGCTCGAGGCGGAGCTCGCGGTCGTCCCCGGCGTCACGCGGCTCATCGTGACGGGGCCCGGCCCCGACGCCTCTGTGGAGCTCTTGTGAAGGCTCGGGCTCCCGGCAAGCTCGTGCTCTCGGGCGCCTACGCGGTGCTCCACGGCGCTCCGGCGATCGCGACCGCCGTCGATCGCTACGTGCTCGCGGACAGCTCCCGCGCCGCGGACTTCGTGACGCCCGAGGTGGAGCAGGCGATCGGGCGCGAGCGCGCGCCGTGGTTCGACGCTTCGGCGCTCCGCCAAGCGGGGCAGAAGCTCGGCCTCGGTTCGAGCGCGGCGATCCTGGTCGCGAGCCTGGCCGCGCTCGAGCTCGAGGCGAGGGGGGCCCTCGAGCCCGCCGAGCTCTCCCGGCGTGTCCTCGAGAGCGCTCGGCTCGGCCACCGGAGCGCGCAGGGCGGCGGGAGCGGCATCGACGTCTTCGCGAGCGTGCTCGGGGGGACTTTCCGGTTCGAGCTCGGGCCGGACGGGCCACGCGCCGTTCCTTTCGAGCTCCCGGCGGGCGTCGTGATCGAGGCCTTCTGGAGCGGCAGCGCTGCGTCCACCCCCCGCTTGCTCGAGCAGGTGAGGGCGCTCTCCGCGCGCCAACCCGAGCTCCACGATCGCCTGATGGGTGATCAGGCAGCGGCGGCGCGCCGGGCGGTCGCCGCCTCTGACGCGGCCGAGCTCGTCGCGGCGCTCGACGAGCAAGGTCGCGCCCTCGCGGCGCTCGGCGACGCGGCAGGGGCTCCCATCGTGCCCGAAGAAGCGCGGAGGCTCGCCGAGCTCGCTCGAGAAGTCGGCGCGGCGGTGCTGCCTGCCGGAGCCGGTGGGGGCGACATCGTGCTCTACGTGGGCCTCGAGCCCTCCTCGCCCGCCTTTCGTGCGCGGGCGGCCGAGCTCGGCCACGAGCGCCTCGAGCTCGGTTTCGGCGCCCTGGGCGTCCACGGCGCTGGCGCCGCCTGAAGGCCGGGCTAAAAGGGGGCCCGAGAATCATGGACCAAGGTTCGCGCATCCCCGGCTTTTACAAGCTGTCGCTCCCCGAGCGTCGCGACGTCGTGGCCGGTCGCACGGGCGTCGAGCTCGACGCGCTGGTCGAGGCCCTCGAGGGCGGCGGGTTGACGCCGGCCATGGCGGACAAGCTCGTGGAGAACGTGCTCGGGCTCTACGCGCTCCCTTTCGGCACCGCGCTCAACTTTCAGGTGAACGGACGCGATCGCCTGGTCCCGATGGTGGTGGAGGAGCCGAGCGTCGTCGCCGCGGCGTCCAACGCGGCGCGCATGGTGCGGGCCAGCGGCGGCTTTCACGCGGAGATGCTCGACTCGTTGATGACCGCGCAGATCGAGCTCCGCAGCGTGCCGAACCCGGGGCAGGCGGTGGCTCTACTGCAGGAAAAGGCCGACGAGCTCCTCGACGTGGCGCGCGCCTCCGTGCCGAACCTCGCCGCCCGCGGCGGCGGCCCGCGCGAGCTCGAGGTGCGCGACCTCGGTCGAGGCTACCTGATCGTGCACGTCTACGTGGACTGCCGCGACGCGATGGGGGCGAACCTCGCGAACACCATCGCCGAAGCCGTGGGCCCGGTTGCGGCGTCGATGACGGGCGGCGTGCTCGGCCTGCGCATCCTGTCGAACCTGTGCGATCGACGTCGCGTGCGCGTCACCTGCCGAGTCCACGCGCGCGAGCTCGTGTTCGGGCGCGACAAGAAGAGCGAGGCTCCGGGCTCCGCGCCGGGCTCGAGCGCTCCCCCGCTCGAGGGGACCGAAATCGCGGAGCGCATCATGCACGCGTCGCGCTTCGCCGAGCTCGATCCTTATCGCGCGGTCACCCACAACAAGGGGATCATGAACGGCGTGGACGCCGTCGTGCTCGCCACCGGCAATGATTTCCGCGCCGTGGAAGCCGGCGCGCACGCCTACGCGGCGCGCTCGGGCCGCTACGCGCCGCTCGCCACCTGGCGCTCCGACGGCGAGGATCTCGTGGGGGAGCTCGAGCTTCCGCTGGCGCTCGGGATCGTGGGCGGCACGCTGCGCGTGCACCCGACCGCGCAGCTCGCGCTGCGGTTGATGGGCGTCTCCTCCGCGGACGAGCTCAGCATGATAGCCGCCAGCGCGGGCCTCGCCTCCAACCTCGCCGCGCTCCGGGCGCTCGCCACCGAGGGGATCCAGCGGGGCCACATGTCGCTGCACGCACGCTCGGTGGCCGTGGCCGCCGGGGCGACCGGCAACGAGGTCGAGAGAGTCGCGGCGGTGATTGTGGCAGAAAACATGATCACGCTCGAAGCAGCGCAAGCCGCACTCCTCAAGCTACGCCTCGCGCAGCTCTGACTACCGTCGGCACCCCGCCGGGTGACAAAAGGCGTCGCGGTGAGCCGCAAAACGTCACCGCCCTCCGACTCCGCCCCGCAAAAGGCCGCGGAATCGCGCGGCACGCGCCGTGCACTCGTCCGTGCCGCCGATGTTCGTACTCGCCGCTCGCCTCGCTCTCGTGGTTGCCTGTGGGGTCATGGTCACCGGCTGTGGGCAAGGCGCTGCCGCCGAAGCGCCAGTAGACCCGTGTCAGGGCTGCGGCCTGCCGCTCGCGAGGATGAACGAGCACTTCGCGAGCCCCGAGCGCATGGTGTACCCGGCGATCGCCGAGCTCGTCGCCCAACCTCTGGGAGCGCTCGGGTTCGAAGCGCCCCAGGCCGAGGACGCGGGGCCAGGGCTCTCGTACGCGAAGGCGGGCGGCGTCCGTGTCGAGTTCGCGCAGACGCTGCCCGTGGCCGACCGCAGCGCGCCAGTCTACGAGCGCTGGCTCGGCGATCTGCGCATGACGGCGTACGCCGAAGGCGAGCTCGATCCCAACGTCCGCACGCTCTTCGAGTGCACCTGCAGCGCGGCTCGAGACGTGGCGCGCGACGACCTCACGTGCACCGGCGAGCCCGACCCCTCCGTGCGCCTCGCCGCCGAGCAATGTCGCGAGGCCGCAGCCAGTCAGCACACCTTCGTGAGCGCGGGCAACGGCGGCGAGCTCTCGTCCGTCAGCGGCACTGAAAAGCTCGATCCGATGGACCAGGAGCGAAGCTGCATGCAAAGCTTCTGGATCGAACGCGGCAAGATCAGCTTTCGCTGAGCAGCGCTACTCGGGGCGCCCGAGCCACGCGATGCCCGGCTCGAGCACGCCCGGCCATCCGTCGACGTAGCGTGACGGCGCGCCGGGCTTCGAGACGTCGACCCAGAGCACTCGATTCGTCCCGTAAGGGCGCACGTCGACGTGGACGAACTTGTTCTCGGGGTAGTAACCGCAACCGACGTCGCGGAGGCTCTTGCAGAAGGCGAACACCTGCTCGTTCGGGACGCCGTACACTTGGAGGTCGAGCGCGCGGCCCTTCTGGTGGAACCCGCTGTGCGCGTCGCGCCGGTACCCGCTGTAGAGCACGACGGCGCGACCGGGAAAGGCTTGGCCTATCTGCTGCACCAGCCAGACGAGCCGCGGATCGAGCAGCCGGACCGCCGGGAGCCACTCGTCGCCCGCTTCGGGCTCGAGGGGTAACGGCAGCTCCGGGCGCGGCACCGCGGGCGGGCGCGCGAGCACGCTCAGGCGATCGAGCGCGTCGGCCGAGACGGCGCCGTCGCAATCGAGCAGCGGGAAGTGATCGCTCTCCCCCGCGTAGCGCATGACCGTCACGGGCCGCGGGGCGCGCCAGCGCGGACACGGCGCGGCCTTCGTGATCGAGATCACCTCCGGCTCGGGCAGGTTCGCGGCCTCGAGCGGCCAGAGCGGCGCGACGTCGACGCCCTCGAGCGAGAGCGGCTCGACGCGCGAGAGCTCGCGGAGCTCGACGTCGGACGTGCTCGCCGGGCTCGGCTCGGCTTCGTTCCACCAGCGGAAGCTCGGCCCGATCCTCCACGAGCGCTGCCCGTAGCGTCCGTCCCAGTACCTGCGCCACTCCGGGGTATGATTTTGCGACGGGCGGACGTAGCGCTCGATCCACGGCAGCGTCTCACTCGGGGTGAGGCGGTAGCGCTGGCTCTGCGAGAGCCCCGAAAGCAGCCAGGCCGTGTCGTCGAACGGCTGAACCGGAGTGAGCGACTCGAGGAACGCCTGGCGCAGCGCGGCGCGCGCCCGCGGGCTCGGAGCGTCGAGCTTGGCTTCGGTCGTCCCGGCGCCGACGGTGAGTGCCGACGCGGCGACGAGCCAGGTGCTCAAGACTTTCACGCCGCGGTTCAAGCGCCGTGAAGCATGCCAAAAGACCCCTCGAAGCGCCACGGGCCCGCGGCTTTTTACGCCGTAGGCCCGTGGTCCCGTTCAGGTGAGCAGGAAAGCTGCGATCAGCTCGCGGCCGCGCTCTCGGCGCCGGCGCGGAGGAGATCGAGGAAGGCGTCGTACGCCTCCTTGACCTTCGCGTCCTCGCCTTCGAGGTACTCGGTCACGCTCAAGCCGTTGAGCACCGCGAGGACGAGCGTGGACATCGCTTCGGCCTTGGCAGGGTTCTTCTGGCTGATGGCGCCGAGCGCATCGCGCACGACCTGGCGCGCGTCGCGGTGCAAACCGGCGGCGCGGCGCTTGAGCTCGGGATCGCGGCGAGCCGCGCTCCAGACCTCGATGTTCAGACCCGTCCCGGTCTTGTTGCTCTGGATGGCGTCCCAGAGCGCCCGGAGCGCGTCGGTCATCTGTTGGGGCGAGCCGTCGCCGTTCCGGATCGCCTCTTTGAGACGGTCGAGATAGCGATGGTAAGTGAAGCTCTGCACCTCGTGGATGAGGGCGGCTTTGCTCGCGAAGTAGTAGTGGACGATGCTCTTGCGCAGGCCGAGCTCTTTTCCAATTTCGGCGAGCGTGGTCGCGGTGAAACCCTTGCGTGCGAAGCACTTCGCGGCGGCCGACAGAATCGACGCGACGCGCGGGTTCTCCCAGTCGGCACTACGCGATGCAGCGCCGTTTTCCTCGTTGGGTTTGCGAGCCGTAGCAGCAACAGTTTCCGTGTTCATCATGGTTCGTCTACGTCCGGCCAGCCGGTAGCCGCATAGAGTGACCGTGGATTCACTCTCCTGAGGCCTCGCCCGACGGCGGCGTTCTTCGCCCACCTTCTGCGTCGAGTCAAGCCTAGTTCGGCCGGCCTCACACTTTCCCCTTCTTTTTACGGGAAGTTGGGTCCGTTTCCGCGGCCTCCGGGGGGGCCTTCTCCGTCCCCCTCCAGAACGGCATGCCAGCCTTTTCGGTCCAGCCTGGCTCGCCGTACTTGCCGGGCTCGCGCGATTCTTGAGTGACTCCGCCGGGCTCGCTCGAGCCGCTCCCGCCCTCGTCGGCGCCTTGCGTCACGATCAAGAGTTCGTCAGCCAAGTACTCGGGGTGATTGTCGTCTTCGATGCCGAGCTTCACCGCTTCACCCGTGCCCACTCGCACGATCTGCGTGGTGGGCGGATACACGTCGTCCCAGCGCTCGCGTACCGCGTGTGATCCTTCACGCACCAGGCGATACTTCCGAAGCTTGAAGCCGGCGACGCCGCGTTGACCGAGCACGCGCCTGCCGACGGGGAGCGCCTTGTCCGGCCGTTCAACCTCCTCGTACGGGATCGAATCGAGCACGCGCCGGATCATCGTCACGGTGCGCGTGCGCTTCGGTCCGAGGATCTCGGCGCGCACGACGCCGTTCTTGACGGTTTGGTGAAGCACGATGGGGAACGAAAACGGGTTACGAATCCTGAAGTTGATCGTCGGGTACACCACGGTCGCATCGAGACCCATCTTGATGTACGCGCTCGGACGCGTGTGGGGATAGCGCTCGACGATGTCGAGCCCTGCGAAAAAGGCCGCGCCGTGCAGCGTGCCGGAAATCTGGCAGGTGCCGCCTCCGATGCCGTCGACGAGCTCTCCCTCGGCGATCACGTGCGCCACCTTGTAGCCGTTCGCTTCGTCGCGCGGACCGACCACGGCGTTGAAGTCGAAGATTTCACCTGGCAAAAGGACCGTGCCGTCGAGCTTGGACGCGGCGAGTCTCAAGTTGAACGTGCGCGCCTCGAGACGCTGCGAACGGTCGTAGCGCGTCTCGAAGTAGCCGAGCACGTCGTCGAACGCGACCGTCCCGAGCTCTGCCGCGACGCGCCGTGGCTTCTGCTCGAGAAACACCACGCGCGCCCTGCGCTCGCCCCTCTCGAGCGCCGACTCGATCGAGGCCAGCGTCGCGTCCACGTCGAGCTTCCGGCCGACCACTTCTTTGACGAGCTCGCGCTTCTCGAGATCGAGTCGCGAGTCGACCGGCAAACGATCGAGCTCGTCCTTCAGCGCGAGCAGCAGCGGCACGACGACTTCACGGTTCAGGGTGACGGGCACGGGCAAGGTCAGGCCGCGCTGCTTGTCGCCCTGCTGCCAGAGCCGTACGCTCGGGCTGGTCGCGTCCCGCGCGTCGCGCACGAGCTCCGTCAGGTGAACTTTGTCGATCACGGCCCCGAGGCGCCCCAGGTACTCCTCGCGTGCAGCTTCACCGGGAATTTCGAGGCTGAAGCGACCGGCAGCGTAGCGCCGCACCCGCTCGAGGGCGTTCTTCACGGCCGCGTCGTCGAGCGCGAGGGGCTGCCCGAGCAGCGTGACAGGGGGGAGCACGGGCTTCGCCGTGCCCGGCTTCGGCAAGGTCGGGACGAGCAGCGCCCCGACCGCCGCGCCGGCTGCGACGGCTATCGCGATCGCTCGCGCGACTCGGCTCTTCGGCAAGAGCTTCGACAGCCGGGCGAGGGGAGCTACCGTCATTCGTCGCGATTTATGCCCGAGCGTAGGAGCGTGCCAGGTTTTTTTTGTGGGTGGGTCGTCCGAGGTGGAACCATCGCCGACGGCAGAGTCTCACTCTCGGACAGGGCAGAGATTCGTGTTAACGTTCGCCCTCAGGCATGGAGCGGCGGGGTTGCGATCTCCCATGTGGGGGCTCGGCGCTCGCGCTCCTCGAGAATCCGTAAAAAACGGAGGAGGACTGGATGGCGCTGAAAATCGGGAAGCATGAGCTACGCACGACTGCGATGATTCTTCTAATGGGCTTTCGGGTGCGCTGATGGGCCCCGTCAGCTTGGGGCGAGCGGACCAATGAACTCGGGCAAGAATGGTCGGTGACCAGCTGCGATGACCCAAGCCCGCACGTGACGGTCGTCGGGGACATCGATCCGCGCCCAGCGAGCCTTGCAACGTGACCGTTCGATGGAGTCAACTGCCGCCCGGCACACAGACGGCTTGCAACGCGAGCTTCCGTTGGCGCGATCTCTATCAAAGGACCTCGTCTGGGACGCGGGAAGACGTGGGCAACGGGCAGAACCGGAATTTCGGGGTCTGGTCGAACGGGGCCTGCACGTTCGCCCCGGTGGTCTACGAGCCGCTAGAGTTTGGGGACACGTACCGCATCGCGGCGACAGCGCGGGATGCGCTGGACAAACATAGGGCAGCTTACCGTTCGGACGGGGGACCCGGACTTGCCCTGATCGGATCGCGCCGCCAATCGAGCTCCTTCGAGCTTCGCCGCGAAGTGTGATCTAGGTTACGCCCATGCGCGACGAGCTCGAGGCCAAGCTCGAGAACCTACCGCCGGCTCCCGGCTGCTACCTCTTCAAGGACAAGAAGGGGGAGGTGCTCTACGTCGGGAAGGCGAAGAGCCTTCGTGCGCGCGTCAGGAGCTACTTCCAGAGCGGCTCGAGCGACGAGCGCGCGATGTTGCCGTTCCTGAAGCGCAGCGTGGCCGATCTCGAGACGATCGTGACGCGCTCCGAGAAGGAAGCGGCGATCCTCGAGAACAACCTCATCAAGGAGCACCGGCCCCGCTACAACGTCAAGCTCCGCGACGACAAAGAGTTCCTGAGCCTCCGGCTCGGGCTCGATCACGAGTGGCCGAGGCTCGAGCTCGTCCGGCGCCCGCAGTCGGACGGCGCGAAGTATTTCGGGCCGTATCACTCGGCGACAGCGGCGCGTCGCACGCTGCACCTCGTGGAGAAGCATTTCCAGCTTCGTACCTGCTCGGATCGCGAGATGGCGAGCCGCAAGCGGCCCTGCCTGAAGTACCAGATCAAGCGCTGCCCCGGGCCCTGCGTCTACGACGTGGACAAGGAGCTCTATGGCCAGCAGGTGAACGCGGTCGCGCTCTTCCTACAGGGGCGACACGACGAGCTCAGCGCGGAGCTCCGGCAGCGCATGCAGGAGGCGAGCGCGAAGTTCGAGTTCGAGCTCGCGGCCATTTACCGCGATCAGCTGCACGCCGTGACCTCGGTGCGCGAGGCGCAGACCGTCGTGGCCCACACCGAGGGCGATCAGGACGTCGTCGGTATCTACCGTGAGGGTGATTTGGTCGAGCTCGCGGTGATGCTGGTGCGTTCGGGGCGGGTGGTGGATCTCGCAAGCGTTTCTACCCGGCACGTCGAGATCCCGGACGACGAGGTGGTGGCCACCTTCCTGCGCGAGCACTACGGGGAGGGAGGGCCCGGCGCCGCCCACATCCCGGACGAGGTGCTCGTTCCGGTCTTGCCCGAAGGCGTCGACGGCGTCGCCGAGTGGCTCACCGAACGCCGCGCCGCCGCCGAGGCCACGGCAGGCCGCCGCGCCGCGGTGCAGCTCCACGCGCCGCAACGCGGGCCTCGCCGCCAGCTGCTCGAGCTCGCGCTCTCGAATGCGCGGCATGCCTTCGACGAGAAGCGCCGCGCCGAGGACGACATCGACGAGCGCCTGGCTCGCGTCCAGGAGCGCCTGCGCCTACCGACCTTGCCTCGCCGCATCGAGTGCAGCGACATCTCGCACCTCGGCGGGCGCGATACGGTGGGCGCTGTCGTCGCGCTGTTGAACGGCCTCCCGGACAAGAAGCGCTACCGCACGTACAACGTGAAGGGCGTCGCGGAGGGCGACGACTACGGGGCGATGTACCAAGTGCTCTCGCGCCGCTTCCGCCGCGGGAAGCTCGCGGCCGACTCGGCGGCTGAAGGCGCGAGCGCGCCGCCGGACAGCGAGCCCGAGGCGACGACTCCCGAGGGGGACGATCCGTGGGCGTTGCCCGATCTCTTCGTCGTCGACGGCGGCCGCGGTCAGCTCGCCGTCGCGCTCGCCGCAGCGCACGATCTCGGCCTTCACGATCTTTGCGTCGTCGGGCTCGCCAAGGAGCGCGAGAAGCCGCTCGGCGAAAAGTTGGTCGACCGTGTTTACCTTCCGGGACAGAAGAATCCCATCCCGCTTCGCCCGAACAGCCCGGAGCTCTTCTTGCTGGCCCGCGCGCGCGACGAGGCGCACCGCTTCTCTAACCGGGGGCGCAAGAAGGTCGGCAAGCGTCGTCGCTTCGAGTCGACGCTCGATCCCGTGAAGGGGATCGGGCCGAAGAGCCGCACTGCGCTGCTTCAAGCGTTCGGATCGATTCACGCCATTCGGGACGCCAGCGACGAAGCGCTGCTCGGGGTGGCGGGAGTGACGAAACGTCAGGTCGCAGCCCTGAGGAAGTTCTTCTCGGATCAGCTCGCCGCGGAGGGAGAGGGGGACCAGCTCGCCGGGGAAGGGGAGGAGGGCGTCGAGGGCGAATCTTTCGCGGGCGAGAACGAGGACGCGCAAGAGGCGGGGGCCGAGGGGGCGCCGCCCGACGCAGCGAGCTCCGAAGACTCGCCGGCCGCGCCTTCGGCGTCGGAGCTCGCGGAATCTCGGCTGCCAGAATCGCACTAGCTCGGCCTGGAAGAGCTGGAAGATTTCGACGAACCGGACTGCTCAACTGCAGGGGGTCGGGCGACCTACCTTGTACCGGGGTCGATTCGAGTGAGATCGGCCGGGTCAGGTTCGCCCACTCTGTTGGCATGGGGGTGGGGTGTTGCCAACTGAGTTGACGGCATAGAACCGTGAATCAGCGCCATATCGGCTCCCGGAGGGGGGGCACGGGCCTTGCGAGTAGGGGCGCTCGGATGGGTCCCTCGAGCCAGAGCTCGCTGGCACTAAGCCCCCGAAAGTGCCTTCGAACCCCGATTGACAAGGGCCGGTGCGGGCACCTACGCTCTCGCCCGCCTTTCCCCTATCCCGGAGTTCTGGGTCGAGCTCTCTTCTTCTCCGGGTCGTCGGGTCCCGGCTATCTAAGGAATGGTTTCAATGATGCTGAAGCGAACGTCGTCTGACACCCTGCTGAAGCGCAGCTTCGGTGCGGTCCGAAAGGCCGCAATCGGGGTCGCCTCGTTGGGGATCGCGGCTTCTCTCACGGCGGGCTGTTTGCAGCGCCCCGTCCAGAAGCAGGAGCCCAAGACCAACAACGTCTACGTGGATCAGATCCGGCAGACGGCGGTCGACAAGATCGACCTGTTGTTCATGATCGACAACTCGATCTCGATGGCGGACAAGCAGGCGATCCTCGCGGACGCCGTGCCGGTGCTCGTCAATCGCTTGATCTCTCCGGTCTGCGTGGACGCCGAGGGCAACAGCCTCGGTGCCTCCGTCGACGGTGCGTGCGCGCAGGGTGAGCCCGAGTTCAACGCGATCCGCGACATCCACATCGGTATCGTCAGCTCCAGCTTGGGCGCCCACGGTGGCGACGTGTGTACGGAGCCGGCGCCCCGCACGAACGACGACAAGGCTCAGCTCATTGCGGCGGTGCGTGGGTTGCCCTCCTGGAACAACGCCGGCTTCTTGGCCTGGGATCCGGGGCAGAACAAGAACACCCCGCCCGGCGAGTCCAACGCTGACGCGCTCGTCACGGCCTTCACCTCGCACGTGACCGCGACGGGTGAGCAGGGCTGCGGTTTCGAGGCGTCTCTCGAGGCCTGGTACCGCTTCCTGATCGAGCCCGATCCGCCCGCGCAGGTCGTGCACGTGGACGGAAATCCCCTCGCGCCGATCGTGAAGGACGGCATCGACGAGACCGTCCTCGCGCAGCGCGCCGCCTTCCTCCGTCCCGACTCGCTCGTCGCCATCGTCATGCTCACGGACGAGAACGACTGCTCGATCATGGACGAGGGTCAGGGCTGGCTCGTCGGTCGCTCCTCGAGCGGCGTGCAGCCGTACCATCTCCCCGCGTCTACCGAGGCCTGTAAGACCGACGCCAACAGCCCCTGCTGCCGTTCCTGTGGCACGGGCGAGGCGTCGCCCCCGGACGGCTGCGGCACGCTCGCCGCCGACCCCGAGTGCATGCGCACGGGCGGCGCGCTCCCGGCCGTGGAAGACGCGCTCAACCTGCGTTGCTACCAGCAGAAGCGTCGCTTCGGCTTCGACCTCCTCTACTCGACCGACCGTTACGTCGCCGGTCTCACCAACCCGAACGTGCCGGATCGCACCGGTGCCCTCGTCCCGAACCCGCTGTTCGCCCCCTCGCAGGGTAAGGCCGCTCGTGACAAGGCTCTGGTGTTCCTCGCCGGCATCGTCGGCGTGCCTTGGCAGGACGTCGCGACCGAGGACAGCATCGCCGGCCAGGGCCTGACGTACCTCACGGCCCAGGAGCTGAAGGACAAGGGCCGCTGGGAGATGATCCTCGGCGATCCGGGCACGGGCGTGCCCCCCTCGGACCCGCTGATGATCGAGACGCCGGACGTCCGCAGCGGAACGCAGCCGATCCTGAATCAGCCGCTCGGCGCCGCGAACTCGACGGATCCGCAAGCCAACGTGATCAACGGTCACGAGGTGAGCCTCGCCGAGCGCGACGACCTCCAGTACGCGTGCATCTTCCCGCTCACGGAGTCCCGCCTCTGCACGGAGGCGAACGCGAACGCGTGCGACTGCACGGAGAAGGATCTCCCGAAGAATCGTCCTCTCTGCAATCCCCCCGGCGGCGGAGCGGCGGGCACCACCCAGTACTACGCCAAGGCGTACCCGGGCACGCGGCACCTCCAGGTCTTGCGTGACTTCGGCCCGAACGCCATCGTCGCTTCGATTTGTCCGAAGGTGACGACGGGTGACAAGACCAGCCCGAGCTACGGCTACAACCCCGCGGTCGGCGCCATCATCGCTCGCTTGAAGGAAGCGCTCACCGGTAAGTGCCTGCCCCGCCAGCTCGTCCCCGAGCCCGCGACCGGCAAGGTGCCCTGCGCGGTGATCGAGGCCCTGTTCCCGACCGACGGTTCGTGCAACTGCGACGTCGCAGGCCGCACTCCGGCGAGCGACACCATCCGCGAGGCCGTGATCGAGAACCTGACGCAGACGGGGCAGTGCGGTCCCGGCACTGCAAACCCCAACTGCGGCGGCGCCTGCCTCTGCGAGATCAAGCAGCTCGAGGGCGACCAGCTCGCGCGTTGCCAGAACGAGGAGATCCTGAACCCGAACGACCTCTACGGTTACTGCTACGTGGACGGCGCGACGGATCCCCCGATCGGCAACCCGGACATCGTGGCCAAGTGCAAGTCGACCGAGCGCCGCATCTTGCGCTTCGTCGACCCCGGCAACGAGACCCCGCGCAAGGGCGCAGTGACCTTCATCGCTTGCATCGGTGCCTCGCTCGGCACGGAAGTCAGCATGGTGGACATGCCCTGAGCTAGAGCCGAGTCTCGGCGCAAAACGAGACCGACGAACTGGGCGGCGCCTTCGGGTGACCGCCCTGTTCGTTTTTGTGGCCGATTGTCATTTCGGCCCTGCGCCGCTAACGTCGGCCTCCGGATGGATTCCAGACAGACCATCCTCGTCGTGGAAGACGAGCCCCAGCTCGTGCTCGGCCTGAAGGACGCGCTCGAGTTCGAAGGCTTTCGCGTCGTCAGCGCCGCCAACGGCAGAGACGGGATCCAGGCCGCACGTCAGGAGCACCCGGACGCCATCCTGCTGGATCTGATGCTGCCGGACGTGAACGGCTACCAGGTGTGCGAAGAGATCCGTCGCAGCAACGGCTTCGTGCCGATCATCATGCTGACGGCGAAGAGCCTCGAGGCCGACAAGATTCGCGGGCTCGACGCCGGCGCGGACGACTACGTCACGAAGCCCTTCAGTATCGGCGAGCTCGTGGCTCGCATCCGCGCGATTTTTCGCCGGGCGAAGCGCCCCACCGAGACCACGACCTTCCGCATCGGCGACGCGACCGTGAACGTCGCCGGCCACACGATTCAGAGAGACGGCAAGCGCGCCGAGGCGTTGAGCTTCTACGAGGTCGAGCTGCTCCGCCTCTTGCACGAGCGCGCGGGGCAGCCCGTCAGCCGGGAGGAGATCCTCAATCGGATCTGGGGCATCGAGGCAAACCCGACGAACCGCACGATCGACAACTTCATCGTCAAGTTGCGCCGCAAGGTGGAGCGCAGGCCCGACAAACCCGAGCACATCCTCACGGTTTACGGCTTCGGGTACAAGCTCGTGGGGTGACGGGGCTCAGGGGGCGAGCTCGAGCACGTTCCGGGGATCGCAGGCGACGCTGCGCGAGTTCTTCGTGAAGTCGCCCGGCGCGAGGCTTCGCGCTTCGAAGCCGGAGCGGACGCGCCGTACCTCGTAGTGCAGGTGGACGACGCCGGGGCTGCCCGAATCACCCACGAACCCGAGCACGTCCCCGGTGGCGAGCGCGCTGCCTCGAGCGAGGTTCGACGCCGCTCGTTCGAGGTGGCCGTAGAGCGCGAGGTACTCCCGGAGCACGCCGCCCTCACGAACCGCGTGGCGGGTGACGACCGTGTTCCCGAAGAGCGGTCCGACGTACAGCACCTCCGCTTCGCCTTCCTGGTGCTCGAGGCGCACGAGGCGGACGTCGGCGTTGCGCTTCTGCGCGATATCGATGCCACCGTGCCCGACCGCATGGAAAGCGGCGCCGCGGCGTTGCTCGGAGTCCGGTCGGTCGAGGTCGTAACCGCTCGTCACGAAAGATTGCGTGGCCGGCACGTCTACCGGGAGGCGATAGGTGCGGTAGTCGGCCGGGCGCTCCGGCAGCTTCGGGATGTGGTCGTACTCTCGGTATCGACCTTGCCGATCGCGATGCTGGTTTCGGGCCTCGGCGAGCTCGGTTCCGCCGAACGCGACGGTGAGCGGGACGGGAATGCAGGCGCCCTGGTCCGGGAGCGCGCCCGGAGGGCAGGCAGCTGACAGCGCGGCAGAGCCCGTCGCGCTCGCCGATGGCGACGGAGCCCCTACAC
>JAEZYO010000608.1 GCA_023419055.1 Pseudomonadota bacterium
CAGCTTGCCCGGGGCAAGATCGAAGCTGCCTCGGGAGGCTCGCTCTTCCTGGACGAGATCGGCGAGCTGCCGCTCCCCATGCAGGCGAAGCTGCTTCGGTTCTTGGAGAACCGACGCTTCACGCGCGTTGGAGGCACGAACAAGATCGAAGCCGACGTGCGCCCGATCTGCGCCACGCACCATCCGCTGGACGAAGAAGTCCGCCGCGGCACGTTCCGGGCCGATCTCTTCTACCGTATTCAGGTCATCACCCTGCGCATCCCGCCGCTCCGGGAGCGCAAGGCGGACCTCGTCCCGCTCATCCACGAGCTCGTGGCCGAGCTCACGAGCAAGCACGGCGTACCAGCCCCGAAGCTTGGCGCCAAGGCGCTCGCCGCCCTCCGCAGCTACTCCTGGCCCGGGAACGTCCGGGAGCTCCGGAACGTCGTGGAGCAGCTGTGCCTGCTGCGATCCGGTAAGAGCGTCAGGGTCTCCGATCTGCCCTTTCCGAGCGAGCTCGGGCGCCCGAGGTCGAGTCAGGGGCCGAGCGCGGGCGGGCATCCGTCGATGTCGGTGCGGCTCGATCGTCCGCTCGAGGAGACCGTGGACGACATCATCGCCGCCGCGGTCGCGCTCGAGGGCGGCAATCGTTCGGCGGCAGCGCGCCGGCTCGGCATCGGTCTTCGGACCGTTCAGCGGCGCCTGAGCGGCGCCGCGAATATTGCCAGCTCCGTCGGGGCTCGAGCTGCCGCCCAGTAGGAGCGTAGGCAAATTTCCGCGGCGGGCTCTGCTGCATGAATCGGAGTAGTCGACTCCCGCGCAGCAACGGCTGCGCTACTTCGGGACGGCCCCGACCGTCTCCTTGCAGCCGACGACGACCGTGACTCGCGAGCCCGTCTCTTGTCCCGTCACGAGCTCGCAGGTGTTGCTGCAGAGCAGGATCGAGGTCGGTTCGTCACGATCGTCGTAGTACCAGGCGGGCTCGTCGGCGGGACAGGCGTCCTCGTTCTCGACCCAACCGATCGTCGTGACCTCTCCGTCCGGGTCGGTCAGTTCGACGTTGACCTTGTTGTAGTCCACCGTCTCCCCCTCCGGGGGCCGGAAACCAGCTACCGGGTACTCGCACGGGAGCGGGGTCGCCTGCTCGATGATCGCGGAGAGCGCGCTCGCGATGGCTGCACCCGAGCCGTCGCCCACGTTGAAGTAATGGCAGGGAGCGTCGAGGCTGCCGCACCAGTCGTCGTGAGGTTCGGCCCCGCCTGCGATCGCGAGCTGTTCGAGCCGCTCCTCGTTGGCTCCATCCATGCCGATGATGAAGCTGCGCAGGCCCGTGGCCTCGAGGTGATCGGCGATGATGCCCGCGAGCACGTCGTTGTCACTCTCGCAACCTTGCGGATCGCCGTCCGTCATCAAGACGCCGATCATGCCGCGACCCTCGGTGACGTTGTTCGCGGTGTAGCTCGCGATCCCTCGCAACGCCCCCTCGATCTCCGTGCCGTAGCCGCCCTTGAACTGCTCGTCGCTGATGGTCTGAATCAGCTCGTCGTCCTCGGCGACCGGAAGGCTCTTGAGCCCGATGCGCGGCGTCGAGTACGCGGTGCCATCGCAGGAGTCGCCGGGCAAGGACATGAACTGAAAAGCGAGCCGCGTGTCGACCGTCGGCTCGACGTCGATCAAGTAATCGTTGAACGCGTACGTCGCGTAGCAAGCCTTGGAATCTTCTGGCGGGCTCTCGCCGACGACGTAGGCGCAGTCCTGACCCATGCTCGCGGTGCGATCGAACACGAAGTAGATGTCGAGCGGGCTCGGCACCTCTTCCTGTTCGTTGGCCGACCCGGTACAGGCCTCGAAGCCCGCGTCGCTGGGATCGGTCGACCCCGTTCCGCCCGAGCTGCTCCCGCCGGACACGACGACGCTACCCCCGGTACCCGTCGCGGAGCTACCGCCCGAGCTCGCCGCGCCGGATCCGCTCGCGGCGGACCCGCCGTCGGACATCCCGCTTCCCGGCGTCCCCTCGTCGCCCCCACCACCACACGCGAGCGCGAGCGTGAAGGCCGACGCGAGCGCCAACGGCGCCCGCCAGCCGTGCAGATTCGTCTTTCGAAGTCGCGCGAACACGACACCCTTCTCAACTTGGTTCAAAAGCCACCTCGACCTCGATGGTACCGATGATCTCGAGCGCAGGAACAGCACCTTCCTGCGCTTTTCGCGCGCGAAGATTCTCGAAGCGAGGCAGCTTGCCACCGGCGGCGATGTAGGTCACTCCTCGGGTTGAAGCCGGAGGCGAACGAAGTCCGACTCCCGCCGGCGATGTGGGCGGCCGCCGCACCTCGCGCTTCAGCGCGCGCAGAGCTCCACGAGCGCCCAGCCGTCGAGCTCGCTCTGCTTCGCCGGGGATAGGCCCTCCGCCTCGAAGGCGGCGATCACGGCCTCGCTGCGCTCGACGAGGAAGCCCGTGATCGCGAGCACCGGGTTGCTCGAGCGGTCGCGTCGGGCGAGGCGCGCGATGCGTGACCGGCTCTCGACGAGCGCCGGCTCCTCGACGTTCGCGATCACCCAGTCGAACTTCGTGTCCGGAGCCTCCTCGGGCAACACGAAGCGAGCGCGGTCCGTGAGCGAGTTCAGCTCGGCGTTCTTGCGCGCCGCCTCGACGCTGCGCGGATCGAGGTCGATGCCGAGCGCGCGCTCCGCTCCCGCCAAGAGCCCGACGAGCGCGAGCACTCCGGTGCCGGTGCCGAAATCGGCCAGCGTTTCACCGGGGTGACGACTGAAATGCTCGATCACCGCCTGACTCGCGAGGCGCGTGGTCGGATGGCTGCCGTCGCCGAACGCGACGGCCGGCTCGTAGACGAGCACGCGCGCGTCTTCCGGCAGCGCGTCGTGATCGTGTGTCGGGCGAAGCCAGAAGCCCGGCGCGAGCTCGACGGAGCGGAGGTGCTCGAAATAGGCCCGCTCCCAGTCCGATGCTTCGTCCACTCCGACCTTGATCGAGTAGGCCTTCTCGGCGATGCCGCGCTCCGCGAGCGCCTGCGGCAGCTTTTCTCCCATCGCCTCGACCTCGGCGCGATCCGCCGCGTAGACGACGAGCTTGGTCATGCGCCGGGTCCCGCCCTCCTCGAGACCGCTGGCTCCGGATTCGAACAACGCGTCCGCGGCGAGCTCAGCGAACTCGCTCGAGATACGAAGCTCCAGGAAGGCGTGCGGCATGGCCCGAATGCTTCCCCCGGGCAGCATCCGAGGCAAGCCCGAACACGTGAGGCGGATCACCCCACCTCCCCGGCGCTCCGCCGTCCCTCAGCACGCTCGAGGTTCGACGAATCTGCTCCCTGAACTACTGGCCGATGCAGGCACGATTGCTGCACCCGAGCAAGCGAACGACTGAAACATCGATCCAGCGCCGTCACCGACGCGAGGTGATCGGCGCCATAGCGCGGGTGGTTCGAGCATGGAAAACTCCTTCGAGCCTGGAGGCATCTTCTATCGGCTGCTCCGCGCGGACTCCGCTCGTTGGGTGCCGAAGCGGGCGGGCTTCCTCGAGAGTTTCGCAACGGAACGCGCGCCGCAGGGTGACCTGCAAGACGAGGTCGAGGAGCTTCGACACCGGGTCGCCGAGTCGCAGCGTTCGACCGAAGAGCGAAAGGCGATGTTCGTACGCGAGCTCAACAAGCTCCGCATCGAACGCGAGAGCCTGATCTCGCGCATCGAGGAGCTCGAGCAGGAGCTCGCCCGGGCTCGCGGAGGAACGACCCAGCTTGCCACCACCCGCGCTCAGAAGGTGCGGCGCGGGCTCGCCGCGACGAGCGGGCTCGCCGCCGCTGCGGGCGTGCTGAAGCTCGCGCTCTCGCTGCGTCAGGTTTTCGAGGCGCGCGGGCGACGCCCTCGCTTGCTTCGGCCCAAGCACGCGTGAACGGGTCTCGAACCTGGCGAGACCCGCCACGCTAGGCTACGAAGGTGTCATGTACCCGGGATTGAGCCTGAAGGACAAAGTCGCGGTCGTGGTGGGCGGCACTTCGGGCATAGGCCGCGCGCTCTCGCTCGGTTTCTCTGCGGCGGGCGCGGCCGTCGTCGCGTCCTCGCGCCGGCTCGAGCAGGTGGAGGAGACCGCGCGCGAGCTCGAGAGTCGCGGTGCCCGAGCGCTACGCGTCACCTCCGACGTCACGTCACGCGACTCGCTGGAGAAGCTCCTCGAGGCGAGCGTGAGGGCGTTCGGGCACGTGGACATCCTGGTCAATTGCGCCGGCCGCACGAAGCGCACGCCCACGCTCGAGGTCAGCGAAGCGGAGTGGAACGCGATCCTCGAGACCAACCTCACCGGTACGCTGCGCGCGTGTCAGGTCTTCGGGCGTCATCTGCTGGAGCGCGGGTACGGCCGCATCATCAACATCGGCTCCTTGACCTCGTTCGTCGCGCTGTACGAGGTCGCTGCGTACGGCGCCAGCAAGGCCGCGGTCGTCGCGCTCACGAAATCTTTGGCGCTCGAGTGGGGGCCGCGCGGGGTCACCGTGAACGCGATAGCGCCCGGAGTCTTCCGTACGGAGCTGAACCAGGCGCTGCTCGACGGTACGGAGCGAGGCAAGGAGCTTCTGCTCCGCACCCCGATGCGCCGCTTCGGCAAGCTGGAGGAGCTCGTGGGCGCGGCCGTCTTCCTCGCCAGCGACTCGGCGAGCTTCGTCAACGGGGAGACCATCACCGTCGACGGCGGGTTCCTCGCGAGCGGCGTCAACCAGTAGTGGCTCCGAAGTTCGTACTCGCGCCGAACGCTTTGAAGGGCACCCTGAGCGCGCCGGATGCTGCGCGCGTCATGGCCGAAGGGGTGCGCGGAGCTTGCCCGGAAGCGCTCGTCGTCGAGCTTCCGATCGCCGACGGCGGCGACGGGACGCGCGAGGTGCTCGCGCGAGCGCGCCAGGGCTCGACGCACGAGCGCATCGTGGAGGACGCGCTCGGACGCCCCATCCGCGCGGCGTTCAGCTTGATCGACGGCGACGTGGGCGTCGTCGACGTCGCGACCGCCTCCGGGCTCGCTAGGCTCGCTCCCCAAGAGCTCGACCCGCTCCGCGCCTCGAGCTTCGGGACTGGTCAGCTGCTATCGGCCGCGCTCGCGGCGGGCGCGCGGCGCCTCGTGCTCGGCGTCGGCGGCAGCGCCTGCGTGGACGGCGGCGCGGGCATCCTCGAAGCCCTCGGGGCCCGCCTCCTCGACTCGCGCGATCGTCCGATCGAGCGCGGCGGCCGAGGTCTCCGAAGGCTCGCTCGTCTCGACCTCGACCGGGTCGATCGACGGGCCGGAGACGGCGCTTTGAGCATCGCGTGCGACGTGACGAACCCGCTGCTCGGAGCGACTGGAGCGGCCCGCGTCTTCGCGCCGCAGAAGGGGGCGACGGAAGAGCAGGTCGAGGAGCTCGAACGGAGCCTGTCTCATTTCGCCGGCGTGCTCGAGCAAAGCCTCGGTCGAGACGTGCGCGCGATGGTCTACGGCGGCGCGGCCGGCGGTATCGCGGCGGGGCTCGCGGCCACGCTGGGCGCGAAGCTCTGCTCCGGGATCGACCTCGTCCTCGACCAGGTCGAGTTCGAGCGTGAGCTCGAAGGGGCCTTCCTCGTGATGACGGCCGAGGGTCGACTCGACAGCCAGAGCGCGTCGAACAAGGGGCCATTGGGAGTCGCCCGGCGCGCCCGCCGCGCGAACGTCCCGACCGTCGTGCTCGCCGGACAGATCGCGGACGATATTTCGCCCGGAGCCCTAGAATGTTTCGCGGGTGCGTTTTCGATCGCTCGCGGTTCGACCTCGGTCGCGCACGCGCAGGCGAACGCCGGCCCGGAGCTCCGAACCCTCGCCGAGTCCGTCGCCCGCCGGGCGCTCGAGGTACGCTTTCGCTGAAATCCGGCGCTCCGATCTTTTCTTTGCGGCCGCCCCGTGGGAGAAGCTCCGGTGAATGGCGAGCATCGAAGTACGCCCTGAGGACCGCCCGCTCCACGAGGACATGCGCTACCTGGCCGGCGGGCTAGGTCGAGTGATCAAGCGACTCGAAGGCGAGGAGGTGTTCGCGGCCGTCGAACAGCTCCGCAAGTCGTGCCGCGATCGCCGCCGCCAGGGCGAAGGGGCTCCCACGCTGCGCTCGATCCTGTCGCACGTCGACACGCTCCCGCTCGAGACGGCAGCGCCGGTGGCTCGCTCCTTCACGCTCTTCTTCTTCCTCATCAATACCGCCGAGCAGGTCCACCGCGTGAGGCGGCGCCGCAGCTACGAGCAGGGCTCGGGTGACAAGGCGCAGCCGGCGAGCTTGCGTTGGACGTTCGAGCAGCTGCGAGACAGCGGTCACGGCGCCGCCGACGTGCGCGAGTTCCTGCGGGGCGCCGAGATCAGGCCGGTGCTCACCGCGCACCCGACGGA
>JAEZYO010000618.1 GCA_023419055.1 Pseudomonadota bacterium
GGGTTACACTCCTCGCGATCGTCACCCGGAGCACAGTCGCAAACGCGACCCGCTCCGCAGCTCGGCGGAGGCTCGTCGTCGGAGTCGTCGCAGCCGAAGGCGAGACCCATAGCGAACAGCACCGCGCCGCGCCAAACCCTCATTTGCCCACTCCGGCTGTGACCATGATCCAGAACCTCCACGCGCCGTAGTCGTAGGTCTGCTTGCCCCGCCAGCTCGCCCCCTCCGCGTCCACGCTGAACAGACGCTGGTCGATCCGTTGCAACGCGAGCTCGGCCCCCACGGTGTTGTATCGAGACGTTCGAAACACGGGACCTGCCTGAAAACCGTAGGTCCAGCCGAAGCGAGTCGGGGAAGAGACGTCGCACTCGCTGATCTGTCCGGCTGATTGGAGATCGTCACACAGGTTCCGATACGCGTCGCCATCGCGCCCTTGCGCGGTGTCATCATCGGCGAAGAGGAACTCGGGGCCTGCGAAGGCGTTGATTCGGATCGCGACGTCCTCGTTCACCGGCACGGCGGCGCCCAACATGAAGGGCGTCGCGAATTCCCAGCCGATACTGCGCTCGCCCACGGCAAGCGCGCTCGACTCGAGCGTGGTCCCCGTCGTGAACCAGAAACCGAAACCGAGGAGCACCGGCTCGGGGCCAAACATGAGATCGAAACCGAGGAGGACCGGTGTGTGATCGTCCACGTCCTCACGGAGGTTGCGCAACGAAAGTGGACAGCTGCCGGCGCACTGACCCTCGAAATCGAGGGTGCCGTCGGAGTATGCTCCGTAGCCCAGGCGAAAGACGGAGAGCGGCACGCGCCGTGGCTCGCGCTCGCTCGGCACCGGTGGTTCGTGCGGACGGACGTCGACAGCCGGAGGAGGTGCGACTGAAGGCGGCGCCACGGGAGGCGAGGGATACGCTGGGGGATACGGTTGCTGAGGAGGGTACGGGTACGGATACGGGTACGGATACGGGTATGGCTGGGCGGGCGGAGGCGGAGGCGCTAGCGAAGGCGGCGCGGGTTGCTGCGGCGCGGGCGCGGGTTGCTGCGGCGCGGGCGCGGGTTGCACCGGCGGCGGTGGTTGCGCTGGTGGAGGAGCGGGCTCCGCGGGCGGAGGCGGAACGGGAGGGTCGCTCTGCGCCGGCTGCGCGAGCAACGGCGCGCTCACGAGTACGCAGAGACATTGTGAGCGCCACCACCACCTCGCTCTCGAGGCACTCAACGGCCGGTTCGTCACCACTTGCCCATCCTAGAGCTCCAACGGGAACCTAGGCAAGGAGCAGGCCAGGGCGCTGTTTCCCGTCATTTCCGGAGCACCAGCACGCGAGACCACGACACTCATGTCGCTGCCTCGCGAGCCGACTCTTTACTGTCGATGAGGATCTGCCAGCGACTGCGCAAACTCGAAGCTATGCGCCCTCCCCCGTCAAGGTATGCAGGGCGAGGTTCTGGATCACGTCCGGCAAATGCGGGAGGCGAAGCAAGACCCAGCAGGTGGGCTCCACGAAACACTGATAGCGCACGGGCGAGAGCGGTATCGTGAGCCGCGTCACGAAGAGCTCGATGATTTCGGCTTCGAGCTCCGGCCGGAAGAGCGCGAGATCGGTGAGCGCAATCGTAGCGGCGGTCGTGGCCCAGTCGACGGGACCATCCAGGAGCCCGACGAGCAGCCTTCCCGCTTCACTGCTCGCGAGCGGGCCCTCGACGGATTGTGCCAGCGTCAACGCCGCGGCCACCATCACCCGAAAGCGTGAATCCCACGGGTCCGCGTGCGCGATCTTGGGTGGATGAACCATGGCTGCCAGGAGCTCCCGATGAACCCCCACGCCGAGCTCCCGCTTCAGGCCAGACGCGCGATCTCGCCAAGCGAGCCGCGAATATTCGGAGCTCGCGAGAGCAGCGAGTCGCGACGAGACGGCGCCACTCGGAGCGGCGTACGCCGGCCTGCCCTCGACGCTCAACCTCTTCAAGAGGCGACCGAGCAATCCTTCGGCGGCATACGTCCAGAGCCGCGTCGCGCTCGCCGTCGTCGGTAGGCGAGGATCCGGCTCTCCCATTTCTGACACGCTCAGCTTCAGGCCGGGCAAGACCTCGCGCACCGACGCGACCGCGCTCGGTGCCTCGAGCGAGCTCGTGGCAAGCTCCACGGGGCCGCTCACCGGCTCGCCGGCGAGTTGCCGCACACACTTGATGATCGCATCGTTGCGCGCCGGGAGCGCATACTCCGCGTAGAGCGACGAAAGCGCGCGCAGGTGCTGGAGGGTAGAGCCTGAAAGCTTGCTCGAGCGCGAGAGCGAGTCCGTTAGAAAATCGAGGGCTCTTCCCGAATCGCCGCTCGCCATGGCCCCGTAAGCGTCGAGCAAGCCGCGCGAGAGCGGAGCGTCGAGGGCGCGCGCGATCGAGCCCGTCCGGGCGCGCGCCGCAGCGAGGCGACTCCAGCGCAAACAAAGCTCCGGCACACGCTCGCCGGCTGGTTCGAGCTCGATGCCGTGCTGGAGCGCTGAAAGCAACGTCGCTTCTCGTCCCGCCTCGGTCAACCCGGCCGCTTTCTGCAGGGCCTGCTGTGCGTCCACGAACGACAGGTTGTGGCGACGGCGCTCCTCGGACCTGCCGCGAGCCAGCAGCACGGCGGAGTGCCGAATCAAAAACGGAGCCGGCTCGGGCCAGACCAGCGATCTCAAGCGCTCGACGAGCTCGGGTTGCGGTTCGTCGTCGAGCATCACCTCCGCGACGCCGCTCGCGCCGAAAACCCAGCGCAAGCGATGCGCGCGAAACTCCGAGAGCGCGCTCGACTTCAGCGACGTGAGGAGCGCGCGAGTCGGAGAGAGAGCCGTGATCGCCGGAACCGACTCGGCGGCTCCCAGGGTTTGAAGCGGCGCCTCGAACGCGTGCCACGAGACGCCGTCCTGCTCGAACTCGAAAGAAGGATGGTCATCGTGCGCGAACGCGTCGTGATAGGCCCAGTAAGGCCCGTCCGCCCATTGTCCGAGCGCGGCGATCAGCGCGCCCGCGCGGCTGTCCCCCACCGCCGCCCAGCAGTCGAGCACCGG
>JAEZYO010000729.1 GCA_023419055.1 Pseudomonadota bacterium
CCGGTGCGTCTACCCGCGACGCTCGCCGAGAAGACGGGGCAACGCGTGGCCTTGCTCGTGGCGGGCGTAGAGCCGGGCGGTCCTGCCGAGCGAGCCGGGCTAGGCTTGGGCGACGTCTTGTTCGAAGCCTCCGGCACGCGCCTCACGAGCATCGAGGATCTCTTCGGAGTGCTCGAGCCGGAGCGCATCGATCAGCCGCTCTCGCTCCGCATTCTTCGCGCAGGCAGCGAGCAGTCGATCACCGTCACGCCGCAAGCGCGCCCTTGAGCTCGGAGGCACACGCATGACGCAACTCATCGAGCTCTCTCAGGAATTGGAACGGCTCGTCGCCAGCACGGCGCCAAGCGTGGTCGCGGTCGAGCACGACCGCGGGCAAGGTAGCGGGGTCATCATCGCCGACGACGGCTACGTGGTCACGAACGCGCACGTCGTGCGCGACGAGCGCAAGCTGCGCGTGCGGCTCGGCAGCGGGGCCGAGTACTCGGCGGAGCTCGTGGGCAGCGATCCTGCGACCGATCTGGCGGTCGTGCGCGTCGCGGCGCGCTCTCTGCCGAGCCTCTCGCTCTACGAGACGCGACGCCTGCGCGTCGGGCAGCTCGTCGTCGCTATCGGCAACCCGTTGCGTTTCGACCAGTCGGTGACGCTCGGGATCGTGAGCGCGCTCGACCGGTCACTGCCGGGCCCCCGCGGCTCGGGTTACGAGGGGCTCGTCCAGACCGACGCGGCGATCAACCCCGGCAACTCGGGCGGGCCGCTGCTCGACGCGAGCGGCGCGGTGGCGGGGATCAACACGGCCATCATCCCGTTCGCGCGCGGGATGGGCTTCGCGGTGCCCGCGTACACCGCGAGCTGGGTCGTGGCTCTCCTGATGAAAGAGGGCCACATCGAGCGTCCCACGCTGGGAGTCGCGGCGCGCGGCGTCGACCTGCCCCCGCGTGACGTCCTCGAGCACGGCCAACCACGCGCTGTCAGGCTGTTCGAGGTCGCGCCCGACTCTCCGGCTCAGGCGGCAGGGCTCCGTGGCGGGGATCTCTTGCTCTCGGCGGGCAACCTGCCGCTCGCGAGCGTGGACGACCTGTGCCGCGCGATGGTTTTCTCGAAAGGAGAAGCGCTCGAGCTTCGGGTGCTTCGGGACGGCGCCGTCTCCCTGCGAAGCGCCCGCCCGAACCGTCGTCCCCGCAGCCGCGCCGCGTAGCGTAGCGATTCGCGTTCGAGGCTGAAACCGAGCGCTCCTCGAAGGCGCGCGGTCGTGGTAAGCGCGAGCTTCGGATGAAGTTCCTGCACGCCGCCGATCTCCACATCGACAGCCCGCTGCGCGGGCTCGAGCGCTACGAGGGCGCTCCGGTGGAGCACATCCGCGGCGCGACCCGGAGAGCGCTCGAGCACCTGGTGGAGCTCTGCCTGACCGAGAAGGTGAGCCTCCTCGTGATCGCCGGGGATCTCTACGACGGCGGCTGGAACGACTACTCGACCGGGCTCTTCTTCTGCCAGCAGATGGCGCGGCTCAACGAAGGCGGTGTGCGCGTGGTCTGGATCCGCGGCAACCACGACGCGGCGAGCCGCCTCACGCAGCACCTGCGGCCGCCCGAGAACGTCACCGAGCTCTCGCACGGTCGCCCGAGCACGCTCGAGCTCGTGCTCGACGGCGTGGACGTCGCGATTCATGGCCAGGGCTTCCCGAAGCAACGCGTTACCGACGATCTGAGCGAGCGCTACCCCGCGCCGATCCCGGGCGCGTTCAACTTGGGCCTCCTGCACACCGCGCTCGACGGCCGGGAGGGGCACGACCGTTACGCGCCGTGCCGCGTGGAGGGCCTCCTGAACCGTGGCTACGACTACTGGGCGCTCGGTCACGTTCACCGCCGCGAGGAAGTGCGCCGCGACCCGTACATCGTCTTTCCCGGCAACCTGCAGGGGCGCCACGCCCGCGAGACCGGCCCGAAGGGGGCGACGCTCGTCACCCTACAGGGTAACCGAGTGGTGGAGCTCGAGCACCGCGCCCTCGACGAGGTGCGCTGGGCTCACGTGACCGTCGACGCCGCGCGCGCCGCCTCCGCGGACGACGTGGTGGACGGCGTGCGAGAGCAGATTTCCGCCGAGGTGAGCGAGGCGGAGGGCAAGCTGCTCTGCGTGCGGGTCAGCGTGACAGGTTCCACGCGCGCGCATTCGGCCCTCGCGCTCGACTCCGAGCGCTGGCAAAACGAGGTTCGCGCGGCTTCGCTCGACGTGGGGCGCGGCGCTGCCTGGGTCGAGAAGGTGCTGTTGCGGACGCGGCCGGAGGGTGACGTCGAGGCCCTGCGCGCCCGGCAGGATCCCGTGGGCGCGCTGCTACGCACGCTCGACGCGGTGCGGAGCGACGAGGTCGAGCTCGGGGCGCTCGTCGAAGAGCTCTCCGAGCTCCGGCGCAAGCTGCCGCAAGAGCTGCGCGACGGGCCAGACGCGGCTCGCATCGGCGACGCGGCCGGCGTGCGCGCCTTGCTCGACGACATCGAGGGCCTGCTGCTCCCGATGTTGAGCGACGAGGGGAGCGACGCTTGAGGCTGGTCCGGTTGGATCTGGCAGCGTTCGGCCCCTTTACGGATCGCAGCCTGGATTTTTCGGGCGGCGCGCCGGGCGGCCTGCACGTGGTCTACGGCAAGAACGCCGCGGGTAAGAGCACGGCGCTCAGGGCCATTTCCGATCTTCTGTTCGGCATCCCGGTCAAGTCGAGCGACGACCACGTTCATCCGTACCAGCAGCTCCGGGTCCGCGCGACGCTCGCGAACGGCAGCGGTGAAGAGCTCGTGGTGCAGCGGCTGAAGCGCAACAAGGACGCGCTCCGCGACGCGAACGACGCGCCGCTCGACGAGCTCGTGCTCAAGCGGCTGCTCGGGAACGTCGACCGCAAGATGTTCGAGCGCGTGTTCGGGCTCGACCACGAGCGCCTGCGCGAGGCAGGTCAAGCGCTGCTCGAGGGCCGCGGCGACGTCGGCGAGAGCCTGTTCGACGCCGGAGCCGGCGGCCATGGAGTGCGCCGTGTGCTCGAGCGGCTGCGTGCGGAGGCCGAGCGCCTCTACAAACCGCGAGGCAAGCAGGAGATCAACCAGCTCCTCGAACGCTACAAGCAGGCCCGAGAGCGCGTGAGCCAGGCGCTCCACCCGCCCGACCTCTACGTCGAGCAGGAGCAGCGGCTGCGCGAGAAGCTCGAGGAACGCGAGCGCCTCGGGCAAAATCTTCGCCTGCTGCGCGAGGAGCGCGAGAAGAAGCTGCTCCTCCAGGGGTCGCTCAAGGGGATCGCTCGCCGCGATCGCTTGCGCGCCGAGCTCGCGGAGCTCGGCGTCGTGCCGAACCTGCCGGAGAACGCGAGCGAGCGTCGAGAGCGCGCGGAGCATGCCCTGGCAAGCGAGGGCGCGAACCAGACGCGCGTCGAGCGTGAGATCGCCCGCCTGGAGGCGCGCCTCGCCGAGCTCGAGCTCCCCGAGGGGTTGCTCGCGGTCGGAGAAGTGGCGATGAGCACGCTGCGCGACGGCATCGGGCGCACGAAGAAGGCGTTGATCGACTTGCCGGTGCGCGAGGCCGAGCTCGCGGAGCGACGCGCCGAGGCGTCGCTCGTGGAGCGACGGCTCGGGGTGAGCGTCTCGAACGCCGAGTCGCTCGTCGAACGGCGCGCGGAGGAGGCGCGCTTTCGGAAGCTCGCGGCGCAGCGCGGCGTGTCGGAGGAGAAGCTCCGCGCCGCGGGCGAGCGAGCCAGGCAGGCCGAGCTCGACCACGCGACTCAAGAGGCGCGCCTCGGCGTGCTGCCCGCTCCGTCTTCGGGCGACGCGCTCGAGCGCGCCGTGCTCCTCGCTCGGCGCGTGGGTGACGTCGACGCCGCGCGCGTGGCGCTCGGGCGGGAGCGCGCGGAGCTCTCCGCCAAGGTGCTCGCGGAGCTCTCGAAGCTCGCGCCCTGGGCCGGCAGCTTGCGCGAGCTCGCCGCGTTGCGCGTCCCCGCGCTCGAGACGGTGGAGCGCTTCGAGCGCGGGCTGTTCGACCTGGCCGAGCGCGGGCGCAGGCTCGAGGCGCGGGAAGAGCGTTGCCGCGCGCGCGTCGAGGAGCTGTCGCGCGAGATCGCCGCGGAGGAGCAGGCGGGCAGCGTCCCGAGCGAAGAGGAGCTCGAGCGCGCGCGCAAGACCCGGGACGAGCGCTTCGACGTTTTGTGCAAGGAGCTGCCCGCGAAGGGGAAGTCGTTCGAGCCGTTGTTCGAGGCGGCGCGCATCCGCGACTACCGCTCGGCCGTCGCCTCCGCGGATCTCCTGGCGGATCGCCTGCGGCGCGAGGCCGCGCGGGTGGCCGAGCAGGCACGCCGACTGACGGAACAAGGGCAGCTTTCGGAGGAGAAGGCGCGGCTCGCCGAGCTCGCGGCGGAGTTGTCGGCCGACGCGGCGAACCTCGAGCGTGACTGGCGTGACTCGTGGAAGGAGGCCGGCTTCGAGCCGCTGCGACCCGTCGAGATGCGGAGCTGGCTCGCGCGGCGCGAGCAAACGGCCGCGCTCTTGATCGAGGAAGCGAACCTCGACGAGCGCGAGGCCGAGCTCGAACGACAGACCGCGAGCCTCACGCGGGCGCTCACCGAGGCGCTGGGCAGCGCGCCGGAGCTTCCACTGGGAGTGAGCGTGGAGCGCGCCAACGAGCGGCTGGACGCGGAGCGCGCGCTCGCGGCGCAGCGGGTCGCGCTCGCGCAGCAGGTGGCCGAGCTCGAGGTGCGCCGGGACAAGGCTCGTCGCGATCTCGAGCGCGAGGAGCTCGCCGCAGCCGAGCTCGCGCGCGAGCTCGCGGAGGTGACGGTCGCGCTCGGCTTCAGCGGAGATCTCGCTCCGGAAGAGGTCGAGTCTCGGCTCGAGGCCAGGGCAGAGCTCGCGCGGGTGAGGGCACAAACGGGCGAGCTCGAGCGCCGGGTCGCGGGCATGCGGCGCGACATCAAGGCGTTCGAGGGCGAGGTCGCCGAGCTCGTCCGGGCTCACGCGCCGGAGCTAGCCGAGCTGCCGAGTGAGCGCGCGGCGATCGAGATCATCGCTCGCTTCGACCGCGGCCGGCGCGACTCCGAGGTCATCGAGCGGGTGAAGCAAGAGCTCGTCGAGCGAGGCCGGGAGCTCGCGCGCCATCGCGAGCTCGCGGAGCAGGCCGAGCGGGAGCTCGCCGAGCTCGTGGGGCTCGCCGGGGCGGCGGACCGGGCGGCGTTGCCGGAGCTAGAGCTCCGGGTGCGGAAAGCTCGGGCCATCACCGCCGATCTCGAGCTCCTCGAAGGTACCCTCGGCGAGGCGGCGGGCGCGCGCGGTCTCGAAGCGCTGGTGCTGGAAGCCCGTGGCACCGATCCCGCTCGCCTCAGCGTGGAGATCGAGGAGCTCGAGCAGCGCATCGAAGAGCTGCATCAGACGTACGAAGCCACGATTCACGCCATTTCGAGCCTGCAGGCTGGCCTGTCTCGGATGGGCGAGGCGAGCGCCGCTCAAGCGGCTGAGGAAGAGCAGGAGTTCATGGCGGCCCTGGTCGCGAAATCGGAGCGCTGGGCGCGCTTCAAGCTGGCCGAGGTCCTCCTGGCGCGTGAAATCGAGCGTTACCGGGAGCAGCATCAGGGCCCGGTCCTACGGCGGGCGGGGGAGCTTTACGCGCGCCTGACGCTGGACGAGTACCGCGGGCTTCGGGTCGGCCGGGAGGAGAGAGCCATCGTCGCGGTCCGAAAGAACGACCTCGAGGTGCCGGTCGAGGGGCTGAACGAAGCCGCGCGCTACCACCTCTATCTGGCCCTTCGTCTGGCGAGCCTCGAACGATACCTCGAGCATAGTGACGCCTTGCCCCTGGTCTTGGACGACGTCCTGATTCACTTCGACGAGGAAGGCGCTCGGGCGGCGCTCGAGGTGTTCGGCGACCTCAGCCAGAAGATCCAGCTTTTGCTCTTCACCCATCATCGTCACAACGTTGCGCGCGCCGAGCGCGCCGTTGCGAGTGACAAGCTGTTCATTCACGAGCTCTGAACACCCTGCGCGGGGAGCCGAGCTCAGCGCCAGGGGACGTCCCGAGTCATCGATTCTTCCCAGTTTTTCCCGTCGAAGGGCAGGACCTCGAGCGCCCGGAGGTCGACCTCGTCGAGGCAGCGCACATTCACGTCGATCTTGTCCGGGTCCGAGCGCGGTACGTAGAAGGCGTGGATTCCACACGTCTTACAGAAGTAGTGCTGCGCGACGCCGGTATTGAAGGTGTACGTCGCGAGCGCTTCCCACTCGGAATCGAGCGAAAAGGCCTCTTTCGGCACGATGAGGTGCACGATGCCCTTCTTGGTGCACATCGAGCAGTTGCACTCGGTCAGGCCCTCGAGCTGCGCGCGCACACGAAACCGCACTTTCCCACAGTGGCAACCGCCGTGAAGCTCGGACATCGCGGGGCAGTCTAGCCCGGAAACGTTGACCTCGGAGCGGACTCACTGCGATCATGGCTAATATCCATGCTTCGCGCGCTCCTCAGCCGCTGCTTGCCCTACGTTGCTCTGTGTTTCGCACTCGGGTGCGGTGACGAAGGAGCGGACCAGCAAACTCATCCCACTTCCGATCCCGTCGTAGGGACGGTCGGGCAGGCGGTGCTCGGCGAGGATTGTGACACCGACGCCGACTGCATGAACGAGTGCGAAGAGTGCACCGGTCCCGACGGAAGCAAGACGTGCACGGCGAAGGCCGCTGGTAGCTCCTGTACCAGCGGTACCAACACGGACGGTGCGTGTGACTTGCCGGACCAGTGCGACGGCAACGGCGTTTGCCAGGACCTGTTCGTCACGGACGACACCGTCGTGTGCGACCCCGCGGACGGCAACAACGCTTGCGACGCCGACGATACCTGCAGCGGCGTGGACAAGACGTGTGAGGTGAACTTCGCGTCGGCGGGGACGACGTGCGGCAGCGCGGA
>JAEZYO010000730.1 GCA_023419055.1 Pseudomonadota bacterium
AGTTTCGCCTGTACGACGCGGCGCTGAACGCGGCGCAGGTCGAGCTGCTCTTCGAGGTCGGGACCGATCCGAGCTTTCTCGCGTACTGAGCGTCAATCGAGCGGGGTCGGGACGGCGTCGTTCGCGCACAGGCTGCGGTTGCAGCCGAGCTCCGGCAAGCTCTTGCGCTCGAGCGCGGCGATCGCCCGCCACCACGGGTCGACCGTTTCCACTCGCGACGGCTCGACCGGCTCACCGAGCTTCGGCATGACGAGCTGAACGTCCCGCGCCGGGGCAAGCTCGATCAGCGTCTCCGCCGGCTCGTCCCAGGCGTGGAGCGCCAAGTTGAAGGTGCCCCAGTGAACCGGCAGGAACGGGCCGCCGCCGAGCAGGGACCAGGCCTCGAGCGCGTGCTCCGGGCCGAGGTGGATGTCACCCCACGCCGGGTGGAAAGCGCCCACCTCGAGCATGACGAGATCGAAGGGGCCGAGGCGATCTCGAATCGACGTGTATTCGTTGGTGAGGCCCGTGTCGCCGCTGAAGAACACGGAGTGGCGCTCGCTCCTCAGGACGAAGGACGACCAGAGCGTGGCGTTTCGTCCTCCGACCCCGCGCCCCGAAAAGTGCTGCGAAGGCGTGGCGGTCACCGCGAGCTCTCCTGCATCACCCTTCAGGGTGGTTGACTCCCACCAGTCGAGCTCCACCACGAGCTCGGCGGGGACGCCCCACGACTCGAGGTGCGCGCCGACCCCCAGGGACGTGATGAACGGGACCTTCAGCTTCTTGAGCTCGAGGACGGTCGGGTAGTCGAGGTGGTCGTAGTGATCGTGTGAGATCACGATCGCGTCGAGCGCCGGCAGCCCGGCCACCGGGAGCGGCACCGGGTGGAAGCGCTTCGGTCCCGCGATGCTCACGGGGGAGACGCGGTCGCCCCAGACCGGATCGGTGAGGACCCGAAAGCCATCGATCTCCAACAGCACCGTCGAGTGTCCGAGCCAGGTCGCGCGCAGCCCGGTCTCGACCGGCCGCCGCCACGCGTCCCGCGGATTGAAAGTAGGGAGCGGCGCCTCGGGAGTCCGACGCCCGCTCGAGCACAGGAACTCCCCGAGAGATGGCATGGGGGCGGCGCCTTTGAGCTCGGGAGGGATCGGGTGAATGTTCTGAAACGAACCCTTTACCCAGCGCGGCGAGGCCTGCATCCGCTCGAGGCGGGCGCCCGTCGCTTTCTTCCCGAACGCAGTCTTCATGACCTTCTCAGCGTCGAGCCGCGCGCCGCCTCGGTCAAGTGTGCGACCTTTGCACCCGCTGCCGAACTGCCCGACCAGGGCCCCGACGGGCCGGAAATCAGGCGACTTCCGGAGTCGAACGGGATTTTCGGCTTTCGGGAGAGCCGCCCAGGTTCGGGTCCGAGTTCCTCGAGCAACGCTGCTTCAGCGCGCTCCGGATGGTCGCGGCCACGTCGTCCAGGTTGACGGGCTTGACGAGAAAGCGGTCGGCGCCGAGCGATGAGAGCATCTGCCACTCCGCGGGCCCGCCGGACGCGGTCAGGACGATGATGGGGACCTCCGCGCCCGCTTGTCGAGAGCGCAAGAGCGCGGTCACGCCCATGCCGTCGAGATCCGGCATGTTGAGATCCAACACCACTACGGAGGCCGGATCCTGGTCGAAGGTCTCGACCACGGCGCGACCGTTGTCCACGCACTCCACCCGGACGCCGGGAAACGCCTCGGAGAGCGCGATGCCGAGCAGCTCGCGAAAGTCGGGGTCGTCTTCCGCGACGAGGATGTACGCGGGCTCGTCACCCTGCTGACGAGCTTCCATCAGCTCGCGGCGAAAGGCTTCGACGGACGGAGTGCGCTCCTCCGGGCGCTTGGCGAGGGCGCGCTGGATCACGCGATCGAACGCGGTCGGGAGCTCGGGGCGCAAGAGGCTCGGCGGGACCACGACTCCCGTGGCGTGCTCGAGCGCGAGCGCGAGATCGGTCTGAGCGTCGAACGGCGGCTGCCCGGTGAGCAACTCGTACGCGACGCAGCCGAGCGAGTACACGTCGCTGCGCTCGCTCGCGACCGCGACCTCCCCTTTTTCGACGAACGAGATCTCCGGCGCCATGTAGGCGAGCGTGCCGGCCACTTCGTGGATGCGCTGCTCGTCGTAGGAGCGCGCGACGAGACCGAAATCGGCCACGCGAGCGCGGCGTTCACGATCGAGGAGCAGGTTGGAAGGCTTGATGTCGCGATGCACGGCTCCCGCCGCGTGGATCGCGGACAAGCCACGGCAAGCGTCGTCGAGGATGTTGAGCGCGAGCTCGATGTCCGGAGCGCCGTTCGAGGCGTCGAGCCAATCTTGAACGGTGCCTCCGTCCACGTACTCCATCACGAAATAGGGCACGGACTCGTGCTCGCCGAACGCGAAGATCGACGCCACCTGCGGGTGGCGAGTGACGGCCATCGCGCGTGCCTCCGCCAAGAACCGCTCGCGCAACGATGGATCGCGGAGCTTGCAGTGGAAGACCTTGATCGCCACGTTCCGCTGCAGGTGCTCGTCGACCGCGAGGAACACGACCCCCATCCCGCCGCGCCCCGCTTCGCGCACGATGCGATACGTGTCGCCGATCAACTCCCCTGGTACGGGCAGGCCTCCGCAGCGCACTCCGCTCACCGGGACGGTGGGAGCCTTGCTCGCGGGGATGAGATCTCGACTGGCGAGGGGGATCTCTTCCTGCGTGACGTCCACCGCCACCGCGTCGTCTTCGTCTTCAATCAAGAGTTCGAGATGGGCCAAGGCGTTTTGCCTCGGCACTCAGCAAGGCGCGTGCCTCGGCCCATTCTCCGCCTTCCGACAGCGATCGCGGACAATTCGCGGAAATTTGCGCCGAAAAGCGCGGCACGCCGTCACAGCGTGGCGTTTTGGTCGGCGGCACTGAATGCGCGGTGCGGAGCTTTCCTTACGGTTTCGGGCACTCACCCTGAGACGCTACGCTCGTGCCGTTGCTCTCGGCGACGCAGGAGCTCGCGTGGGTCTGTCCGTCGCAGCCGCACACGGGCGCGTAGATCTTGGTGCACATCTGGGGCTTCACCTTGCAGGTACCGCCGCGGTCGTCCGCGCCGCAGTTCTTGTCGAAGGCACAGAAAAGCCCCTCGGCGCACTCTCCCGGAACACCACGAGTTCCGCACAGCTTGCCTTCTTGAATCGAGACGCTCGGCGCCGTCGCTCCGGGCGGAGCCGTGCCTTCACACGCGCCCTGCTTTGCCACCGAGACGGACGCTTGTGCGGCTGCACAAGCGTTGCCGTAGGTCTTGTCGTCACAACCGCAAACTGGGTCGTATTGCTCCGTGCAGGCGTCCGGCACGGGCGCGCAAGTCCCCGTCTGATCGGCGGCGCCACAGCGCGCCTCCGCCGGGAAGGAGCAGTACTGTCCCGAAGGACACGCGACCCCGGCGATGCCTCCGCACATCTTCTGGGCGGGCGACTCGGTCGGGGTGTCGACCGAGGGCGGCTGGCTCGGCTCCGGCGGCTTGGCGTCAGGGGTTGCTCCCCCGGAACAGGCGGCGAAGATGGGGAAGAAACAGAGCAGCGCGAAGGACGACTTTTTGATCACGACCAGGTTTTAGCTCACGAACGCGCGAACACCAGGCATTGATTGTTGGCCGGCATCGCGACGCGCTCGCGCAAGAGAAGCCCTGCATCCCTGGCGAGCGGCAGGACGTCGTCGATATCCCGCACGCCCCAGCGCTCGTCCCGGCTCTTCAAACTTTGATCGAAGGTCTCGTTGCTCGGTGCAGTATGCGCACCGCTGATGCGGAACGGGCCATAGAGCACGAACACGCCGTCGCGAGCGAGCACTCGTCCCACTCCCTCGAACAGTGCCAGCGCGCATTCCCACGGCGCGATATGGATCATGTTCGCGTTGAAGACCGCTTCGACCCGATCGACGCCCCAGTCGGCGCGCACGTCGATGACGAGCGGCTCTCGCAGGTTCGGGAGCGCCACCTCCTTCACCCACGCGCGGATGCTCGCGAGGTTCTCGGGGTCGATCTCGCTCGGTTGAACCACGAGATCGGGCAGGTGCCGAGCGAAGTGCACGGCGTGCTGCCCGGTGCCGCTCGAGATCTCGAGCAAGGTTCCCTTCCGAGGCAGCACGCGCTCCAGCACCTCGAGGATGGGCCCCTTGTTGCGCTCCGGGGCGGGCCAGCTGAGCTTGGTCATCTTTGCGGGACTCTCGTTACAGCGTAGAATGAACGGGTCCGAATGAGCCAACCGGCACGACGCAAGGCGACCATCGACGACTTCTGGGCGATCCCGGAAGGCGAGCGATTCCATGAGTTTCGCGCAAGCGAACACACCATCGTGGAGAAGGCCGAGCCCACCGGTGAACATGGCGACGCTCAGGCTGGGGTCGTTGGTATGGTACGCCCCCCGTTCCAGCGCAAACCCGGCGGTCCTGGGGGCCCCGGCGGCTGGTGGATCCAGACCGAGGTCGAGATCCTGCTCGAGACAGGAGACGTCGTGCGCCCGGACGTCGTCGGGTGGCGTCGAGAGCACTGCCCGGAGCGGCCTACCGGCACGCCGATCAAACAGCGGCCGGATTGGATTTGCGAGATCGTCTCGGCGAGCAACGCCAGCGAAGACAAGGTCAAGAAGCTACGGCTCTATCACCGGAACGCGGTGCCCTACTATTGGCTCGTCGATCCGCGCGAGGCCACGCTGACGGTGATGCGCTTCAGCCCGGACGGCTACGTCACCCTGCTCACCGCGGAGCGAGGAGAGGTAGCGCGAGCGGAGCCGTTCGACGCGATCGAGCTCCACGTGGGCACGCTGTTCGGTGACGACCCGCCCGAGCCTTAGTCCGAGCGCAGCGCTCGAAATGCCGGGTGCTTTCCGATCAGGGCGAGCGCCTTCTCGGTGAGGCTCTTGCCGGGCTCGGTGCGCGGCCAGGTGGAGGCGCCGGATGGGTGCGGGAGCGGGATGAGGTCGATGGAGCGCCGTCCTCGCCTCACCTCGTGACGCTTGCCGATTTGCTCGACGAGCGGCCGCGCGGGAAGAAACTGCTCGATCGCGAGCCGCCCCACCGGGATGACGAGCTCGGGGCGCAAGAGCTCGAACTCGCGATCGAGGTATGGCCGGCAACGCTCGATTTCGTCTGGCGACGGCACGCGATCCCCGCCGGACGGGTTCTTGCCCGGGAAGCAGCGGCACACCGCGGCCATGTAGACGCTCTGCCGGAACGCGGCTTCATCGAGGCCGAGCGGCGCGAACCACTTGAAGAGCTGCTTGCCCGCGGTCCAGGCGAAGGGGCGGGCCAGCGCGGGCTCCTTGTCACCGGGAGCTTGCCCGACCAGGAGTACCCGCGAGTCCACGGGGCCGCACGTGACGGGCGGCCCGGTCATGGCGCCACAGCTCCGACAAGCGCGGAGGGCCGCCTGGTGAGATTCGATGAGCGGGAGGCGACGCGACGACACGCTAAGCCGTGAGGGTAGCGCGCTTTTCGACGATGGCCCGCGCGAGCTCGGCGATGCCGAGCGGCGCCGAACCTTCCGCCTTGTTGTCGACGAGGACGAGCGACGGCACGCCGTGGGCGTCGGCCCTCGCGACGAGGTCGGCCACTCTTTCGCGGTTCTCGGGATCGGGCCCGGCGAGGCGATCGAAAGGAGCGAAGCGCTCGCTCGCTCCCGCGTAAGGATCGCCGTGGCGCAAGAGCCAGCGCACGATGAGCGGCGAGCGCGCCACCGGAGGGATCAGGCGAGCCTGCGCGCCGAGCGGGGGCATCGTCGTCCAGAGGTTGTGGCAGTGAAGACTACTGGCGGCGGCGAGCGCGGCAGCATACCGGCGGGTGAGAAGCTCCGGATTTCGCACCTCGACGGCGTAGCGAGCCACGTCGGGCAGCGCGCTCAGAAAGCGCTCCAGGCGCTCCGCGAAGGCCTCCGGCTCGGCGATCTCGAGCTCGGGCGGAAACTGGAACAGGAGCGCGCCGAGCTTCGCTCCGAGCCCCTCGACGAGCGGCCCCACGACTGCGTCCGTGACGTAGCTCGCGTCGAGGTAGCGTGGGTTCGACGCGCCGCGCTTCTTGCCGTAGCGAGCGTGAAGCGGGAAGCGCCTCACCACCGCGTCCTCGTGAGCCTTCACCAGAAAGCGGAAGTCTTCGGGGACCTGCTCCGCGTAGCGCCGGTACGCGCTCGCGGAGAGCGGTTCGTAGTAGCTACGGTCGATCTCGACGGCCCTCAACAGCGGGTGCTCGGCGTAAGCGGTGAGCCCGAGCTCCGACAGCTCTTTCGTCGACCCGTCGCCGGCATAGACGATGTCCTTCCACCCCGGGTACGACCAGGACATGGTGCCGAGTCGAACCCTGGACGGGACGCGCTCCGCGAGCTCGCGATACGAAAAGACCGACGGAGCGGGGGCGAGCTTGCGCGGCGGAAGCTCGAAAAGCTCGCCTTGAGCGTCTCGCCCTTTCATCCTCGACGCTTCATACTCCGGCGCTCCCGCCGCACCAATGACGTCTTCCCGCGCCATCGAGCTCCTGTACGTCGACGACCACGTCGTGGTCGCCAACAAGCCCTCCGGCCTGCTGGTCCACCGCGGCTGGGCGAACGACGACGACGTGGCCATGTTCCGCGTGCGCGATGCGCTCGGCGAGCACGTGCACCCCATTCATCGCCTGGATCGGGGGACGAGCGGCGCCCTCGTGCTCGCCCGTTCACGGCACGTGGCGGCGACCTTGATGCGCGCGCTCGAGCACGGTGAGGTGAAAAAGAGCTACCTGGCGCTCGTTCGAGGAACGCCGCCCGAAGCCGGGATCATCGATCACCCGGTACCGAAGAGCGAAGATGGCGAGCGGGTGCCCGCCGTCACCCACTTTCGTCGCCTCGCACGCTCCAGCGTCGACCGCTGTTCACTCGTGCTCGCGGAGCCTCTGACCGGACGCCTGCACCAGATTCGGCGACACCTGAAGCACCTCGGTCACCCCCTCATCGGAGACGTGAATTACGGGTCCGGCGAGCTCAACCGGCACTACCGCGCGGCTTATGGGCTCCACCGGCTCGCGCTGCACGCCAGTCGAGTCGAGTTGACGCACCCCTCGAGCGGGGGACGGCTCGACGTGACCGCTCCCGTCCCGGACGACCTCGACAACGCGCTCGACCAACTTGGCCTCCGCTGCGCGGTGCCTATATACTGAACACATGAGCAGCATCAGTTATGAAGGTCCGGCACTCCTCGAAATCAGCATCGACGGCACCGACTACCGCATCGATCCCGGCAAACAGGGCACCTCCCTCTCGATTTCCACTCGCGAAACCGGGACTTGGGATTGGACCTTCGGCGCCGAGGCGCGCTGGGACGGTAGCTCGCTCCGCGCCAAGCCGTACGAGCGCGCCCTGCTGAGCCAGCTATCCAAGGCGTTCGCTGCAGCCATTGCCGAGCTCTGAGCCACGCCGGGTGTCGCGTGCCGCCACTCGGGCACGGAGCACGAAAGCTGCGTCATTTGCGCTCGAAGTGTCCGTTCTCAGCGGATAGAACGCGGACTTTCGTCGCGAAATGGCGGCGGGGCCCAGAAAATCCGCGGGAGCGGCATCGTGGTTACTTTCCTTCTGCGCCTGGTGTGGTAGGTGGCGGCGGCCCCAATTCAAGAGAGAAGAGCAAGTGGCAACTCACATCCCCATCGAACGCATTCGTAACATCGGCATCTCGGCCCATATCGACTCGGGCAAGACCACGCTCACCGAGCGCATCTTGTTCTACACGGGCCGCATCCACGCCATTCACGAGGTGCGCGGCAAGGATGGCGTCGGGGCCAAGATGGACTCGATGGATCTCGAGCGCGAGAAGGGCATCACGATCCAGTCGGCCGCCACCTACTGTGTGTGGAAGGGCTCGAAGAACCAGCTCGAGGACTACAACGTCAACATCATCGACACGCCCGGACACGTCGACTTCACCATCGAGGTGGAGCGCGCGCTCCGCGTGCTCGACGGCGCGATTCTGGTGCTCGACTCGGGCAAGGGCGTGCAGAGCCAGTCGATCACCGTCGACAGGCAGATGAAGCGCTACCGCGTCCCGCGCATCGCGTTCGTCAACAAGATGGACAACCCCGGCGCGAACTACGAGCGCGTCGCGGACATGCTCAAGGAGAAGCTGAACCACCACCCGGTGAAGCTTCAGGTCCCGATGGGCGCCGAGGACAAGTTCGCCGGCATCATCGACGCCGTCACTCAGAAGGCCTACTACTTCGACGGCGAGGACGGCGAGAAGATCCGCATCGAAGAGATCCCGGCCGAGTACGCGGACAGGGCCAAGGCGGCGCGCCAGGAGATCATCGCCCAGGTCGCCGACGTGGACGACGAGCTCGCCGAGAAGTTCATCAACGAGGAGCCGGTCTCGGACGAGGAGCTCCGCGCCGCCATCCGCCGCGCGACGCTCTCGCTCAAGATGACCCCGGTCATGTGCGGCTCGGCCTTCCGCAACAAGGGCGTGCAGCTCTTGCTCGACGCGGTGACGTACTACCTCCCGAACCCGACCGAGGTCATCAACGAGGGTCACGACCAGGACAAGGGCGAGGAGAAGGTCGTGCTCGAGTCCGACCCGAACAAGCCGTTCGTCGGCCTCGCGTTCAAGCTCCAGCAGGACAAGTACGGCCAGCTCACGTACTTCCGCATCTACCAGGGCCGCGTCACCACCGGCGACACCATCTTCAACATCTCGAACGAGCGCCGCAAGGTGCGCGTGCCGCGCATGTTCCGCATGCACTCGGAGGAGCGCGAAGAGGTGCAGACCGCCGAAGCGGGCGACATCGTCGCCTTCTACGGCGTCGAGGCCGCCTCGGGCGAGACCTTCACCGACGGCAAGCTGAACGTCACGCTGACGTCGATGCACGTGCCCGCGGCGGTGATCTCGCTCGCGGTGCGGCCGAAGGATCGCAACGCCGAGGCGAACTTCTCGAAGGCGCTGAACCGCTTCACGAAGGAAGACCCCACCTTCCGCGTGTACCAGGACGAGGAGTCGCAGGAGACCATCATCCAGGGCATGGGCGAGCTCCACCTCGACATCTACATGGAGCGCATGCGCCGCGAGTACAACTGCGACGTGATCTCGGGCAAGCCCCAGGTGGCCTACCGCGAGACCATCACGCAGCGCTCGGAGATCGCCTACACGCACAAGAAGCAGACCGGCGGTTCCGGTCAGTTCGCGCGCGTGAACGGCTACATGGAGCCGCTGCCCCCCGACGCGGTCGAGACCTACGAGTTCGTGGACGAGGTCGTCGGCGGCGCGATCCCGCGCGAGTTCATCCCGGCGTGTGACAAGGGCTTCAAGGAAGGCGTCAAGAAGGGCAACCTGATCGGCTTCCCGGTCGTGGGTGTTCGCTGCGTCGTGAACGACGGTCTGCACCACGCGGTCGACTCTTCCGAGCAGGCGTTCAAGACCGCCGCGCTCATGGGATTCCGCGAGGCCTACATGGCGGCTCGCCCGACCATCCTCGAGCCGATCATGAAGGTGGAAATCGAGGCTCCGGTGGAGTTCCAGGGCTCGGTCGTCGGCCAGGTCAACCAGCGCCGCGGCGTGATCCTCGAGACGCTGAGCTCGGACGTCGTCACCGTCACCGCCGAGGTGCCGCTGAACTCGATGTTCGGCTACTCGACGGATCTCCGCTCCGCGACGCAGGGCAAGGGCAACTTCACGATGGAGTTTGCCAAGTACGCCCCGGTGCCGAAGCAGGAGCAGGACGAGATGATCAAGAAGTACAAGGAGCAGCAGGCCAAGGAAGCCGCGGCTCGCAAGTAACTTCGATCGTCTTCCAGAGCGC
>JAEZYO010000010.1 GCA_023419055.1 Pseudomonadota bacterium
ATGCTCACGAAGCGATCGACTCGCTTCGACGCGAGCTCGAAGTGATAGCGCTGCAGCAACATGGCGAGCACGATCTTGATCTCCATGATCGCGAACGCCGCGCCGATGCACATGCGAGGTCCCGCGCTGAAGGGGCTGTACGCGTAAGGCCCGGGGTCGAGCTTCTCCCAGCGCTCGGGGAGGAAGCGGTGCGGTTCGGAGTACACCGCCGGGTCCCGCTGCGTGTGATAGATGCTGACCAAGATCTCGGTGTGGCGCGGCACCGTGTAGCCTCCGAGCTCGAAATCGCCAGCCGCGATGCGGTGGTTGTACGGGGCCGGGGGAAACAGGCGCAGGCTCTCCTTGACGACGCGATCGAGGAGCGGCAAGCGCGCGAGCTGGTCCACTCTCGGAGCGTCGCCCCGGAGCTCGCCCTTCAGCTCTTCGTAGAGCGCGCTCGCGATCGCCGGGTGTTGCGACAGGAGGAACAGGGTCCAGCAGAGCGCGTTCGAGCTCGTCTCGTGCCCCGCCGCGAAAATGGCGCTCGCGTGACCCAGGAGATCGTCTTCCGAGATCCCCTGTCCCGTTTCGTCGCGCGCCTCGAGCAACAAGGAGAGCATGTCGTCTCCGGGCTCGCTGCTCCGGCGCTTGACCTCGATGATCTCGCGCATGCGCGACTCGAGCGCCTCCGAGACGTCGAGGAAGCGCGCGTAAGGCGTGAAGGGCACGTCGTACTGCACGGCGACGGCCAACGAGAAGAGCCGCAGCCACTCCTGCAAGTCGTCACCGAAGCGCGCTCCTGACGCGCCGGCATCGGAGCCGAACAAGGTCTTCGTCGCGATGCGGGAGGTGATGAGCACGGTGTCGGCGCGGACGTCACGCCGCTGTCCGACGCCGTAGCCGGCGAGCACGTCCTCGGTGATCGCCACCATGTCGTCGCGGTAGCTCTCGATCCGCTTCTTGTGGAAGGCGGGCATCATGAGGCGCCGCTCGGCTCGATGCTGGTCACCGTTCACGTGAAACAGTCCGGTCAGCAACCGCTTCAACGGGCGCCGCCGAGCGTCGTCCTTCCCGTGCGGGTACAGCGGGCCGACCAGGCCGGTCTTGTGGAACTCTTCGTGCCGGCTGACCACCTGGCGGTTCAGGTCGGCCCCCTGAACGAAAACCGTGCCGGGCGAGTAGGGTTCCGTCGAGACCACCCGAGTCGAGCGACCGAACACCAGCGACGCAATCGGCCCGAAACGCGCGAACAGGTCGTCGATGTACGCGAACGGGTCGAGCGCGAAACGCGCGAAGCTGAGCCAGCCGTCGACCAACGGGAGCGGGCGCGGACCGGGAACTCTCAAGGAGGAACGCTTCATTCGGGGGCGAGTGTCACGCCATTCGCCCGTCCGTGTCGAGGCATGCTGGCCCAGGCGTGGAGATCCGCCTCATACAGGCTCGGCGCGCGAGATCACTCAGCGGAGGCGCGGTGGACGCGCGCGGAAAAAAGCTGCATTTAATGGGTGCACACGATGAACGCTCACCCCGGCCGCGCGCAGTCGTTCGAGCGACCTCGCTCGGCGAGCATCGTGATCAACAACTACAACTATGCTCGCTTCTTACCAATCTCGATCGAGAGCGCGCTGAACCAGACTCACGCCTGTCAGGTCGTGGTCGTGGACGACGGCTCTACCGACGGCTCGCAAGGCGTGATCGAGAGCTTTGGCGCGCGCGTCGAGAGCGTGCTGCAGAAGAACGGCGGGCAAGGGTCGGCGCTCAACTCCGGGTTCGCGCGCGCGACGGGCGACATCGTGTTCTTCCTGGACGCGGACGACGAGCTCTACCCGGAAGCCGCGGCGACGGTACTCGCGAGCTGGCGACCGGACACCGTGATGGCGCACTACTGGATGGACCTCGTGGACGCCGAAGGCAAGCCCAACGGCGGCCTCTATCCACCACCGTGGCGACGGCTCGCCGACGGTGACGTGAGCGACGAGCTCTTGCGCACCGGTAGCTTCTCGACCACCGTGACGAGCGGCCTCGCCTTCTCACGCCCCGTACTCTCGCGCGTGATGCCGATGCCGCCGTCGAAGTTCAAGATGGCGGCGGACGGCTACCTCGTGCGAGCCATGGCGCTCCGCGGACCGATCCAGGCGATCGAGCGATCGCTCGCCAAGTATCGCCGTCACGGCGGCAACGACTCGGGTCTCGCCGCGTTCGCCGCGAACCCTGCCCTCTTCTACCGAAAGAAGATCGCCTACCTGCAAAACGAGCACGACATCGTTCGCTCCTTCGCCGACGCCCTCGGGCTGAACGCTGCCGAGAACATGGGCGAGACCGACGTCGACTTCCTGATCAGCCGCCTCTACTCGCTGGCGCTCGATCGAGAGGCGCACCCGATCGCGCACGATCGCCTGGCCGAGCTCCTGCTCCGCTACCTGTCGACCCGGCTGGGCAAGAAGGACGACCCCCTGTTCGGCCGCGTGGCGGACGCCGTCACCGCGCTCGGCGTCACGCTCCTGCCCCCCGCCGTGGGCGAGAACCTCGTCCGCTGGCGGGAAGTCCACACCACGCGCCCCGGCTGGCTGAAGCACCTCGCTACTTCGTACCGCGACCTCCGGACCGTGCTACGACCGCGAACCGCGGACCCTCGCACGACACCGGCATGACGCAAGAAGCGGCACTGATTCGCAACGCCAAGGTGAGTGACCTGCCGGAGCTCGGCAAGCTCGCGGCTGGCCTCGTCCGGCAACATCACACGACGGACCCCGGGCGCTTCTTTTTGCCCGAGCGCGTCGAGGACGGCTACGCGAGCTGGCTGCGCCGCGAAATCCGGCGCCCGGACGCGGTCGTCCTGGTCGCGGAGCTCCACGGCAAGGTCGTCGGCTACTCCTACGCCGCCCTCGAGCCGCGCGACTGGAACGCGCTGCTCGATGATCACGGCGTGATTCATGACGTGTTCGTCGCCGCGGAGGCGCGGCGCAGCGGGGTCGGCAAGGCGCTGCTCGATCGCATGGTGAGCGAGCTCGAAGCGCGCGGGGCCGTGCGCATCATCCTTTTTACGATGGTGAGCAACGAGGCCGCCCAGGCGCTCTTCGCCTCTCGCGGCTTCCGCGGGACCATGATCGAGATGACCCGCAACAAGCCGAAGGACCCGGGCAGCGCGCGTTGACCCGCGCTTTTCCGTATCGCTCGGCTCGTCACGTGACGACGGACGGAGCGACGATCCGCCGCGCTTGAAGGGGAAGGCTTCTTTCTCTTCGCGGAGAGCTCTCGGCTGACTGGGTCGAGCTCGAGTGCGCGCGCGACCTCGCGGAGCCGTACGAGGTTCCTGCAGATTTCCTCCCACTTTCGGCTGCCGAGATCGTCGCCACATCGCCGTAACGCGGCACGGTGACCTCGCCGTCCTCGAGCTCCAGACACTCTGGGCGAGTTCCTGAAGCTCTCTGGGTAGCCGAAGAGCCCCGGCAGAACCGAGCCGTCGACGAGCCGAGGAAAGCAACCTGGTCTTTGGCCGCCATACCCAGGATTTCGCCGTCGCGCCATGATTTCCGCACCCATTCCGATCTCGGCCGCATTGGCTCGGACGCCTTCGCGCCCGCACGAGGTCGATCGCGCCGTTGCCGCATCGGCCCGGCGACGCGCCCTCGTCGTCGTACCTGCGTGACCGCTTCGCTGAGCATCGCGCGCTCGTCGCGCGTCGTTCACGCCGTTGGGTCTCGCAGCGAGACGCGATCTCGCCACGGCCTGCCGCGCGTGAAACGCCGCCTACATCGGAGCTCTGAGAAGAGCCGTTCCCGAGAGCGAGCCACGAGAACCACCATGTAAGTGTTGCGCCGCGTTCGCGCTCGCTGACGCTCTCTCTCGATATTCAAAAAAAGAGACGCGGCTGTCGTGATTCGCGCGACGCGTCGCCACTAACACCCCTGGATGAAAGTCTCATCCAATCAGCGTCGCGTGTGTTATCCGTTCACGTTCACTCGCCGCTCAAACGCGGAGTCGGAGTCCGGAATATCGTGATGAGTCACAGCACGTTCAGGGGTTGGCTGCTCAGCGGAGCACTGTCTTTCGTCGCCACGGTCGCGTGTGGCGGAGATCCAGAGGTCAGCGGCGGCGGGAACACTGCCAATTTCGGCGGCAGCGCCGGCGTGGACGGCTCCGGCGGCTCGAGCGGGAGCGGCACCGGCGGGAGCGGCGTCGACGTCGGCGGAGACGGCGGATCCTCGAACGGGGGCAAGGGCGGCGGCGGGACCGTCACGCCGTGCGGGAACGGCGAGGTCGACGACGACGAAGCGTGCGACGACGGCAATACCAAGGACGGCGACGGCTGTAGTGCAAAGTGCGAGCTCGAGGATGGGTTCGAGTGCCCGGTCCCGAACGCCGAGTGCGAGGAGTGCGGCAACGGCGTCACCGAGAGCACCGAAGAATGCGACGACGGCAACAAGAAGAGTGGTGACGGCTGTTCGGCCGGCTGTGACGTCGAGAAGGGCTTCGAGTGTCCGATCCCAGGCCAAGACTGCAACGCGTGCGGTAACGGGAAGCTCGAGGGGATCGAGATCTGCGACGACGGGAACGAGGACGACGACGACGGCTGCGCGAGCGACTGCAGCAGCGTCGAGGCCGGCTATAGCTGTCCGACTCCGGGGAAGGATTGCGAGCAGTGCGGCGACGGCGTGAAGGACGCGCACGAGGCGTGCGACGACGGCAACCGCTACTCGGGTGACGGCTGCCTCTTCAACTGCAGCGCCGCCGAGGACGGCTTCTCCTGCCCGGCGAGCGGCGGCGAGTGTCAGAGCTGCGGCAACGGTCTGATCGAAGGTACCGAAGCGTGCGATGACGGGAACACGGACGCGAACGACGGCTGCAACGCGACCTGCACCGCCGTAGATCCGGGATTTTTGTGCGTCGTCGAGGGGCGCCCTTGCTACGAGTGCGGCAACGGCGTCCAGGAAGGTTCGTTCAACGGCGCGCACGAGCAGTGCGACGACGGCAACACCCTGGACGACGACGGCTGCTCCGCCACGTGCCAGCTCGAGAACGAAGACTGGTCCTGCCCGGTTCCCGGTCAGCCCTGCCTGAACTGCGGCAACGGCTTCGTCGAGGACGAGGGCGATTTCATCAAGGAGCAGTGCGACGACGGCAACAACAAGCCCGGCGACGGCTGTAACGAAGCGTGCCAGCTCGAGCCCGGCGCCACGTGCGCGACCGAAGGTCAGCCCTGCGTGCTCTGTGGCGACGGCATCGTCGACACGAACGCCGGCGAAATCTGCGACGACGGCAACCGCTTCGATCGCGACGGCTGCTCCTCGACGTGTCAGCCCGAGACGGACTGGAACTGCCCCGCCAACGGCGGCAAGTGCTACAAGTGCGGCAACGCGGTGCTCGAAGCCGGCACGCTGGAGCAGTGCGACGACGGCAACACCGCGAGCAACGACGGTTGCTCTGCCACTTGCCAGGTGGAGAACGGTTGGACCTGCCAGCTGCCCCAGGGCAAGCTGCGCAGCACCTGCGACACCTGCGGCAACGGCCTCGTGCGCTTCGACGAGGGCTGCGACGACGGCAACACCACTTCGGGTGACGGCTGCTCCGCCACCTGCGAGCTCGAAGGCGATTTCGTCTGTCCGGCGCCGGGCGGCGTGCCCTGCAACGACTGCGGCAACGGCAAGATCGAAGGCACCGAGGTTTGCGACGACGGGGGCGCGCCCGGAGGCTGCAGCAACGACTGCTACTCGATCGAAGATCACTACCAGTGCCCGGCCGCCGGCTCGCCCTGCGTGCTCTGCGGCGACGGAACGGTGACCGCGCCTCACGAGAAGTGTGACGACGGCAACTCCGACAGCGGCGACGGCTGCCGCGGCGACTGTCTCGCGGTCGAGCCCGGCTACGTCTGCACGGCGGGCGGCTGCACCCAGTGCGGCAACGGCGTGCTCGATGGGAACGAGGTATGCGACGACGGCAACACCGCCTCGGGTGACGGCTGCTTCAACTGCGCGGCAGAAGCGGGCTACACCTGCTTCCCGAGCCCCTCGAACCCGAGCAAGAGCCTGTGTGACGCCTGCGGCAACGGCCGGGTTCGCGGCGGCGAAGCTTGCGACGACGGCGGCAAGGCGACCGGCGACGGCTGCAGCGCAACCTGCACGATCGAGGCGGGCGGCTGGACCTGCCCGAGCAGCGGCGGCGCTTGCTTCAAGTGTGGTGACGGCATCCTTCAGGCGGGCGAGGTCTGCGACGACAAGAACGCAGCCGGCGGTTGCGCGAACGATTGCCAGAGCATCGCGGCCAACTGGACGTGCCCGGTCGTGGGCCAGCCGTGCTCGGAGTGCGGTGACGGCGAGGTCGGCCCCGGCGAAGCCTGTGACGACGAAAACACCGGGAGTGGCGACGGCTGCCGCGGAGACTGCAAGGCCATCGAGCCCGGCTACGTCTGCGTCGACACGACCTGCTCCAAGTGTGGCAACGGCCTGCTCGACAGCGGCGAGCAGTGCGACGACGGCGTGTTCCCCGCCGAGAGCGGTGACGGCTGCTCCGCGACCTGCCAGGCAGAAGGCGGGAACTTCGACTGTGCGGTCCCGGGCCAGCCGTGTGAAGAGTGCGGCGACGGCGTGCTCGACGCGCACGAGGCGTGCGACGACGGCAACACGGTCGGCAGCGACGGCTGCGCGGCCGACTGCAAGAGCATCGCGGTCGGCTGGTCGTGCCCCATCCCGAACGTCGCCTGCAACAACTGCGGCAACGGCACCTACGAAGGTGTCGAGCAGTGCGACGACAAGAACACGGTGGCCGGCGACGGCTGCGTGGCTTGCCGTCTCGAACCCGGCTGGAGCTGCGAAGAAGGCGGCACCTGCACCTCGAACGGCTGCGGCGACGGCGCCGTGGCCGGGAGCGAAGCGTGCGACGACGGCAACAAGCTGAGCGGCGACGGCTGTAGCTCGCGCTGCCAGGTGGAGAGTGGCTACGTCTGCCCGGCGACCGGAGGCCAATGCGTCCTCACGGCGTGCGGCGACGGCATCGTCGGCGGCACCGAGCAGTGCGAACCGCCGAACACGGCGACCTGCAACTCGACCTGCCAGATCATCACCACGTGCGGCGACGGCATCGTCGGCGGCACCGAGCAGTGTGACGATCAGAACGCCGCCGGGCCCACCACGGGCTGCAGCGCGAGCTGCCAGTGGGAGCCAGGCAAGGCCTGCGTGGGCGACGCACCGAATTACACCTGCACCAACACCACCTGCGGCGACGGCATCCGCGGAAACTTGGAGGCGTGCGACGACGGCAACTCCGTCGCGAACGACGGCTGCACCTCGTGCGTCGTCGACGACTTCTACGAGTGCGAGGGCGCGGTCGGCACCACGAGCGACTGCGACCAGGTGCTCAAGTGGGTGGCGATTCGCGAGTTCAACGTCTCCTTCGTCGGGCCGGAAGGCCTGGTCTACGACCCGGCGACCCGCTCCTTCGTCGGCTACAAGTCGGGCTCGTCGCAGCCGCCTCTCGAGCTCTGCCTCGACGGCACGATGATCCTGCACCCCGGCCACTCGAAGAGCGGCATCTGCCCGCCCGGCAGCGAGCTCGGCAGCACCGCTTGCGCTCCGATCTCGTCGAGCGACCCCGAGTCGCGCAGCTGGCCGGCGAACATCAGCGTGGCCGGTGCGACGTACGATCCGTACGACGACACCTGGCTGTTCCTGAGCGGCTCCGTGCTGTACCGCTTCGAGAACGTCGACGGCCCGAACGCCGCGATCGCGCAGGCGAACCTGAGCGGCGACGGCATCGCCGTCGGCGAAGACGGCCGCCTGTACGTGGTGACCGACTCGAACGACACGATCCGCGTGTACGCCAGGAACACGAACCCGATCGGCCCGAGCAACATCGGCTTCAACCTCGGCACGGTCGTGCAGAGCTGGACCGTGCCGACGAGCGGCGGCGACAAGCTGACCGATCTCTTCACGCTGCCCGGCTTCAACATGGTCGGCACGTTCACCCAGCAGCTGATGCGGTTCTACGAGTACGACTCGACCGGCACGGCTCCGACCCCGGACGCGAGCTCCACGTTCCCTGGCAAGCTCATCCCGGCCACCACCGCTTTCGGCAAGACGCTGCCGAACCCGGCGTGGAGCACCTATCTCGGTAGCGCGGAGACGGCGAGCGACGGCTCGGGCTTCGTGATGTGCGCGAACAACCCGTCGAACCCCTGCTACCTGTTCGCTCTCGCGTGCGAAACGGACGCAGATTGCGGCATCTTGCCCGGGACCGAGTGCCGCACGACGAACGACCTCGGCCAGCCCCTCACCGTCAACTACTGCTGGGCTCCTGCCAAGGCGCGTGACGACTACGCCACGGCCAGCGCTGACGAGACCGTGACCATCCCGGTCCTCGACAACGACACGCGCAGCGAGGCCACCTGCTCGGACGGCGACGTCGAAATCGTGGACGTGACGGACACCGTGTACGGCGGCAGCGTGGACGTCATCTACGACAACCCGGCCGTGTGCGGGCTCGCGAGCTCCTGCGTGCAGTACACGCCCCCTCCGGGTCCCTGCCGGAACATCATCGACTCGTTCGACTACACGGCGCTCCTCGGCGGCGGCGACGAGGATACGGCGACCGTGTTCGTGACCGTGACCTGCGGTTGCGGCAACGGCGTGGTCGACGACGGTGAAGAGTGCGATCCGCAGGCTCAGGGTGGCCCTGCTTGCAGCTCGACCTGCAAGCTCATCGCCACCTGCGGCGACGGCATCAAGCAAGGGCTCGAAGCCTGCGACGACGGCAACAACGTCTCGGGTGACGACTGCTCCTGGGACTGCCAGGTCGAAGGCTGCGGCAACGGCGTGCTGGACATCGGCGAGGACTGCGACGACGGCAACACCGCCTCCGGTGACGGCTGCCGCAACGACTGCTTGGCCGAAGTGTGTGGCGACGGCGTCGTCGATCCTCAGGAGCAGTGCGACGACGGCAACACCACCAACAACGACGGTTGCAGCAGCAGCTGCACGACTCAAGCCGTGTGCGGCGACGGCGCCGTCAACGGCATCGAGGAGTGCGACGACGGCAACTCCACGAACAACGACGGCTGCCGCAACGACTGCTCGCTGCCGAGCTGCGGTGACGGCCTGACGAGCGACGGAGAGCAGTGCGACGACGGCAACACCGCCTCCGGTGACGGCTGCTCGTGGGACTGCCAGAGCGAGGGCTGCGGCAACGGCGTCATCGACGGCACCGAGGCCTGCGACGACGGCAACGTCGACGACGGCGACGGCTGCAGCAGCACTTGCCAGCTCGAAAAATGCGGCAACGGCGCGGTCACCGCAGGTGAAGAGTGCGACGACGGCAACAGCGTCAACACCGACGCTTGCCGCAACGACTGCGCTCTGCCCGAATGCGGGGATCTCGTCCGCAGCACGGGCGAAGCCTGCGACGACGGCAACACCACCTCCGGCGACGGCTGCTCGGCGACGTGCCAGCTCGAGTCCGTGTGCGGTGACGAAAACACCGACCTCGGCGAGGAGTGCGACGACGGCAACACCACCTCCGGCGACGGTTGCTCCTGGGACTGTCAGAAAGAGGAGTGCGGCAACGGCTTGCTCGAGCCGGGCGAGGCGTGTGACGACGGCAACACCGTCGACACCGACGCTTGCCGCAATGACTGCACTATCCCCGCGTGCGGCGACGGCAAGACCGACAGCAACCGCGGCGAGCAGTGCGACGACGGCAACAAGACCCCCGGTGATGGTTGCAGCCAGTTCTGCACGAACGAAGCGGCGTGCGGAAACGGCAAGGTCGAAGGCGGAGAGGACTGCGACGACGGCAACAAGACCCCTGGCGACGGCTGCGGCGCGGCCTGCATCTGGGAGAGCTGCGGTGACGGCGTCGTCGATGAAGGTGAGCAGTGCGACCCCGGGATCAGCTCCAACTGCCGCCCCGACTGCACCACCATCGTCTGCGGCGACGGCATCTACGATCCGGGTGAGGAGTGCGACGACGGCGACAAGGACAGCGGCGACGGCTGCTCCTCGGAATGCAAGCTGGAAACCATCTGCGGCAACGGTGTCCGCGAGGGCTTCGAGCAGTGCGACGACGCTAACAGCAAGAACGGCGACGGCTGTTCGAGCGCTTGCCGCTGGGAATACTGCGGCAACGGCGTCATCGACAAGAACGCGAGCGGCACTCCGATCGAAGAATGCGACCCGCCGCCTGGCGACAACGTCTCTGGTGACGGCTGCTCTTCGACTTGCAAGCTCGAGCCCGTGTGCGGTGACGGCAAAGTCGAGGGCAACGAGCAGTGCGACAGCGTCCCGAGCTGCTCATCGATGTGCAAGTGGATGTCGTTCTGCGGTGACGGTCACGTCGACGCCGGCGAGGAGTGCGACCTCGGCGCCAGCAACGGCGGCGGCAGCTGCAGCGCGAACTGCACCATCCTGGTGAAGTGAGCCGCTGCTAGCCAAAGGATCGCGTGTCGCGCGTGAGCGCTGTGGCAGATCGCCCGGCGCTCACGCCCGCGCGTGACCGGAGCTCTCGCATCGGAAGTCAATCCCGCGCCGGATCTACTTTGTCAGGGACTCGTTCCGGCCGAGACGAAGGGCGACGCGGGCTCTTCTTGCAGCCCGCCTGCGACCTCCTCATTCTCCGGAGAGTGGGTACCGAGCGCCTTCCTGTCGATGTGATCCGAGACCTCCTGGGCATCGCCCGTGCCATGTACGTGGCGTGGCGCGACAACGGCTGGCCGAGGTCACAGATGGAGGAGCTCAAAGCCATCGGGCTCGAGCTGCATGAGGCGCTCGATCTGGCGCACCGCTCGCAGCCCGGCATGGTCGAGTACGAGGTGGCCCGTGACATCGCCGAGAGCGCGACGGACCGGCTCACTCAGCTCATCGCGTGCTCGACGCTGCCGCTCGCCCCAGTAGTGAGGGCGGCGGGGGAACGCCTGAAGAAGGGCCAGCGTTAGCCCTGGTCTTACGCCCGTCTAGTGCCTGGAACGGCCTGTGCACCGGTCGGGTGGATGCGATCACTACCGCTACGTGTGGCGATGGGTGCGCTGGCTGGTGTCGCCGCGACCGGTGTCATGTCGCTGGTGATGCTCGCGGCCCAGCGCCTGGGAGCTCTGGGCGAGCCGCCACCACGACGTTTGACGCGTCGGTTGTTGCGACCGCTCGGGCCCCTCGCACCGCGCCGGCGAGCGCTCGATGCGGCGGCGTTGGCGGCTCATTTCGGCTACGGAGCGTTGCTCGGGTCGCTTTACGCTCTGCTGCCTGCGCCGGCTCGGAAGAGCTCGAGCGGGGCTCTGTTCGGCCTCGCGGTATGGGAAGCCAACTACGCCGGTTGGTTGCCGAAAGTGGGCCTCATGCCGCGACCGTCGCACGACCGCCCGGGCAGACCCACGTCGATGATCGCCGCGCACCTGGTCTTCGGGCTGAGCCTCGCCGAGTTCGAGCGACATTTTTTCCCGGAGTCTGCCCAGCTACGCGACAAGGTCGTGGTCATTGGTGGGGGCTCGCGTGGGCTCGGGCGCGCGATCGCGCGCGAGCTCGTCCAGCGCGGGGCACGCGTCGCTATTTGTGGTCGTTCGCCACAGTCGCTCGACGAGACGGCAGCATGGCTCGAGCGCTCCGGGGGGCCGGTGTTGGCCCAGGTCTGCGACCTGCGCAGCGAAGACCAGACGCGCGCGTTCTTGGCGCGGGTCGAACGGGAGCTCGGTCCCATCGACGTGATCGTGGCCAACGCCGCGACCATCGAGGTCGGCGCCATCGAGACCTTCACGCCGGCCGACTTCGACGCGGCCCTGCGTGAGATCTTCGGCACCGCAGTGCGCGCGACCCTGCTCGCGCTGCCAGGCATGCGCGCGCGAGGTCACGGCACGCTGGTGTTCATCACGTCGGTCGGCGGGCGCCTGGGAGTGCCTCACCTCGCGTCTTACTCGGCTGCCAAGTTCGCCGAAGTCGGCTTCGCGGAAGCGCTCGGGGCAGAGGTCATCCGAGACGGCGTGCGCGTCCTCACTGTCACGCCGGGGTTGATGCGCACGGGCTCACACTTGCGCGCCACGTTCCAAGGCGATCGCGAGCGAGAGCTGCTCTGGTTCGGTACGGCTGCGGTCACGCCGCTCCTCTCCATCGACGCCGATCGCGCGGCCCGGCGCGTCGTACGGGCCTTGGCTCGCGGCGACTCCCACCTGACGCTCACGCCGGCCGCCCGTCTCGGCGTGCTCCTGCACGACCTCGCGCCGAACGTGTGGTCGTTCATCGCGTCCCTCATGGGGCGCTTGCTGCCTCGCGCGACCACCGCCGCCGGAGAGTCTGACCACGAAGCCCGCGAAGGGCTCGAGGTGGTCGCGTCGTCCTCGTCCGGGCTCCTGCACGCGATGGCGAACCGCTCGGCGCCGCTGGTCACGCGACACGGACAATGAAGCAGGGCACGGGTACTGCACCACTCTCTTCGAACGGAGTTTCTACATGGCAAACACTTACAACACGGACCGGTTGCGAGACTCGGGGGAGCGTCGTCCCGGGCCGGGCGCACGCGGGACGAACCGCTGGACCTGGATCTTGCTGGCCCTCGCGGCAGTGTTGGTGGCGCTCTGGGCGATGTCTCGCCGCGGGACCGACACGGAGCGGGGTCTGGATCGCGACGTGCCAGGCAACATGCAGCGCACCGTGCCGGACCAGCCGGCCCCGAAGTAGCCAGGGGCCAGCGACGCGCGCGCAGGAGCCCAAGCTCCCACATCGGCGCACACCCCAGGGGCGAAGATCGCGACGGCTTGCGAATATCGCCCCACCAAGACCACCCACTAGCGTGATGGATCGGCCGCGCGCAGACCCGAATCGAACCAAACCGCGCCTTGATCGGCTCGAACTCGTCCGAGGTGACGGTTTCTGGAAGGTCGTGGGGGCGGGGGTGCGCATCGAAACCAGGGTCCTGGCCTGGGCCGCGTTCGATGCGCTCACGCTCGCCGAGATCCACGGGGCCGTCGTCGAGCTGGGGGAAGGCGTGCCCGAGGACGCGCTCGCTCAGGGGCGCACCCTCGCCGCGGTCTTCGAGGGAACGCTGCCGCGTTCGAACCCCTGAGGGACGCCACCTGAGCGTACGTCAACCCGGCCTCTGCGCGGCTACGGGCTCTTCGCCGCGATCCGTCCGCGCACGCGCCCGATCTGGCGCCCGTTCTCGAGCGTGACGTCCCAAGCATCGATGATGACGCGGTAGTGCGCGCCGCCGGTGTGAAGCACGGCCTCGTCGGTCGCTTCGCGGGCCGCGACGTACGGAGCTACATCGGCCGTGAAACTCACGCCCTCCACCACGAGGTGAGCCAGGGAGCAAATCTCTTCACTGTCTCGGGTGAGCAGGCGGGCCATCTAGCGCCTCTAGACGAGCAACGCTCGGAATCCAACCTGATTTGCAGGCGCTGTGCCGCCTGACGCCGCTCTCGGGCATTGTTGTACAACTTCGACTCGGACGAGTTGCACATCGCCCCACGGCGGAGCGCCTTCCGAACCCGGCCTCCTCCGAGAGAAAATGCCTCGTCGCCGGCGCCGGCATCCCGGAATTTCCGCCCTTCATGCTCACGAGGCTCCAAAGAGCTCGCGCCTCGCCGCTGAAAATTTCGTGGTCGTGATTGACGAGCACCTTTTGGAGCGCCGTCACTTCGAGTCACCCGAGCTCGTCGCAACACGAGCGAGCGAGGCGCGTGACTGGCTGCGCGCGCCCTGCCTCAATCATCGACGCGCTCGCCTCGAGTGGCAGAGTTTCCGAGAGCGCCTTCGTGAGAATTCACGCACCCGGCTCGACGCGAATTCGATGACGGCGCTGTACGCCGATGCAAAAGATCACTCTATGTCTCATCAGTGCCGGCAGAGTTTCGACGGCCGCAAAACCACTGCTACCATTGAGCGATGCGCGAGCCGATCAAGAGCATCAAATTGTGCCGCGGCGATACGGGGTGGGAGGTCTTGGTGGACGACGTCGTGATCAGCGGCGCCAACGACCTGCAGTGGGCCGCCTTCGACGCCTTGCTTCTGGCAGAGATCTACGAAGCCCCACGCGTCGAGATTGGACCAGGTGTGCCGGTCCACGCCATCGAAGAGGGTCTTCGAGCGCACGCTCAGTGGGACGCGGCCGAGCTCGAGCTCGGCGCCGAAGTTCAAAAGCCCGCGGCTCGCCGCTCTGCCTGAGGCGACATCACTCCGCAAAGTGGTCCTCGCCGTGCTCGAGCCCCGCACGTTCGCGTCTCGGCCGTGTCAAAGACGGACCACTTGGTGACGCGCTCGCCGTAGCTCGAAGCTGTAAAGCGCGCATCCACGTCGGAGCGGAAAGCGGTGTCGGCGCTCGTGGCATGCGGTCGTCCCATCGAGGGTCGGCTGCGTAGAAGTGTTCCAGAGTAGGGACGAACCGCGGACCTTGCGTGTCGCTCGGAAATTCCGCTAGTGTAGCGGGTCGGTCGCTCCGATATGCCGTGCGGTCAGGAGACGGTCTCGAAAGAACTCATCCAGCTTCAGGAGGAGGAGCGCCATGGGGCGCGGTCGCGAGCTTGAATATCGAGTGGGCCGCTCGAGGGCCGAGCACGCGTCACTCAGGTTACGCGCGTACGGGCCAGGCGCCGAAGAGCCGAAGATCGATCTCCTGGGGCAGCGCGATCCGGCGGTGACCGAGGGCAGGATCGCCTCCGGCTGGGAGCGACTCGCGGTGCAGACGCGCAGTGACCACGGCTTGCGGCTCTTCGAGCTCGAGCCCGCTGACGAGCCGAACAAGGTCATGTTCCACGGGTTCCACGTCCAGGGCCCATTCCGGATCGCGACCACGGTGAACGACTCGCGGGTGGCCGAGGAAAGGTTCGACGCGCCGCCGGATCCGGTGCTGACGCTCGAACAGGCTCGCAAGCGGGTGAAGCGCGACCCGCTTCGGGCAACGCTCACGATCGCGAACACGGAGCCGCCGATGGACGCTCCGTGGGTGCGGCGCATCCGCTTGAAGGGGGCGTGGATTTACGTGCACCCCGAGAACGAGCGCCGCGCCGTCGCGTTCCAGGAGGGGCTGCGCACCGGAACGCTCGGCATTCCGCGAGGCAGAGCGGCCAAGCCCGCTCAGAAGCGCGCGGCCGTCGAGCGCCTGCTCGCGACGTGGGAGCGTGCTGAGCACCAGCGCCTCGGGCAGCTCATCGTGAAGGCGTGCGGCGATCGCGATCTGTTCGATCTCGAAGACGAAGACTTGATCGGGCTGCTCGAACGGTTTTCCGAGCGAGCGTCCGACAGGTGACGACACGCGGGGCCATTCGTCGGGCGCGCGGCAGCCGTGGAAAATGACGCGCCGTCCGCGGCGGCCTCGCTGCTAAGAGCCGGTCATGCAAGGAGCAGCAACATTCCTGGGAGTGCCCATGGCTCTTCGTAGAACCGTACGTCGTGCCGGGTGCTTGGCGACTCTCGTGTTTGCCGCGCCGTGTCTGCTCGCTTGCGGCGGGTCCGGCGGTTCGGACGACGACGACGGCGGGCTACCGAGCGCGACGAGCGGCGGTGCCGGGAGCGGCGGTGCCGGGAGCGGCGGCTCTGGGGCTCTCGGAGGGGCCTCCTCGTCCTTCCTTCCGTGCGCAGGTGACACGCCCTTTCATCTCGTGGGCGACGCGGACGGCGAAGCGATCGAGCTTTCGGACGCACCGACCACCGGTGGCTTCTCTCAGCAGAGCAATCCCCCCGGACCGCACTTCCGGATCCCCAACGCGACCGCCGAAGACGACGAACAGCTGGTCGTCGTCTACCTGACTTGGGACCAAGTCGTGGCGAGCGGTGAAGTTGCTCCGGTCGAGGGCTGGGTGCGTCTGCCGCTCGGCGGTGCGCTCGCCGGAGAGACGATTTGCGCGGGGAGCGGGAGCGTAATGACGATTCCGGCTGGCGAAGACGAGGTTGCCCGGGGAAGCTTCCAGTTTCGCTTGCTCGGTCTCTCGCGGGGTACCGACTGCGCCGAGCCCGTCGCGGGCGAGCTCCAGGGCTGCTGGCGGAACTAGACCGGCGCTTCGAGCGGCTCCGGTCGAAAGGCCTGGCCTCTTCGCTCTCGGTGGTACCCTGTAAGGTCACAGGGAGGCGCGCCCGAAGCGCAGGGCACGTATGCTCGCTCAGATGGAGGACCTCGGGATCGGTATTCCAGGAGTTGCGTGGAAGGCGGACGCTTCGACGTTCGATTTCACGTCCGTCGAGGCGGATCCCGCGGCGCTGCTCGGGTACTCCGCGGAAGCGTGGCTCGCTCCTGGCTTTTGGCGCGAGCACCTCCATCCCGACGATCGAAAGCGCGCTCTTCTCGTGCGCGCCGAGTTGGTAGAAGCGAAGCGAAGTGGGCGTCAGGACTATCGCTTGCTCGCGGCCGACGGTCAGGCTCGCTGGCTAAGAGAGAGCGCGACGGCGGTGGTCGACGCGGAGGGAGTCGCACGGCTGCGAGGCAGCTTGATCGACATCACCGATCTCAAGAGCGTGGAACGCGAGCTCGGCGGCCAGCGCCCAACGGAGGGTGCCGCCTCTCTGCACCTCTGGTTCCTCGAGAGCTTGGATCAGGTAAACCAGGCCATTCAGGGGGCGAGCGATCTCGAGCAGATGACGCGCGACGTGCTCGAGGTCGTGTTGCGCACCTTCTCGGTAGAGCGCGCCTGGCTGATCTATCCCTGCGATCCCGACTCACCGACCTGGAGGGTCCCGTTCGAGCGAACGCACCCCGACTACCCGGGTGCGCTCTCGGTCCGGCTGGAAGAAAAGATGACCAGCGAAGGAGCCGAGGTGATTCGCGCCACGCTTCGAGAGAACGCCCCCGTCACCTTCGGTCCGGGCTCTGCTCTCCCGCTGCCCCCGGCGCTGGAGGCCTTTCGGGTTCGCTCGATGATGTGCACGGCGATCTTCCCGAACGTGGACCGACCGTACCTCTTCGGAGTGCACCAGTGCTCCCGCTCGCGCATCTTCAGCGAAGAGGAGTGCCGGCTTTTCCAGGAGATTGGCCGCCGCCTGGCGGCGGGCCTGACCAGCCTGTTCGTGGTCCGTCGCCTGAAGGAGAGCCAAAAGAAGCTCGCGCAAGCTCAGGAGCTCGCGCACTTGGGTCACTGGCAGTTCGACCTGCAAACGAACTCCGCGGAGCTGTCCGCGACCACCTACCGGATCCTGGGCTTGTCGCCCGATCCTCCGATCGAAGACGTTGCCACGTGCACCCGGCTCTGGGAGGAGAAGATCCACCCGGACGAGCTCCTTGCCGTGCGCCAGGCGATCAACTCCGCTCTCGAGCAAGGCAAGCGGTTCGAGCTCGAATATCGCCTGCTCCTACCCGGCGGTGAGCTCCGGGTGGTCCACAGCACCGGCGAGATGACGCGCGACGCCGCGGGAGCGCCCTTTCGCGTCTTCGGCTACGTGCAGGACGTGACCGAGCGCCGGCGCGTAGAAGACGAGCTCCGTGCGAGCGAGACGCGCTTTCGTCTGTTCGTGGACCACGCGACGGACGCCTTCTTCCTGCACGACGAGAACGGCCTCGTCGTGGACGTGAATCGCCACGGCTGCGAGGCGCTCGGGTTCTCGCGGGAGGAGATGATCGGGATGAGCGCGGTGGAGTACGACGCTGAGCTCCAGCCAGCCGAGATGGAACGCATGATCCGAGAGTTCGAGGTCGGCAAGCTCTACACGTTCGACACGCGACACCGCCGAAAGGACGGCTCGACGTTCCCGGTGGAGGTGCGCTTGCGGCCCTTTCGAGAGGGCGGCCGACAGTTCGCGGTCGCGCTCGCGCGCGACATCACCGAACGCTTGCGGACGGAGCGCGCGCTCGTCGAGAGCCACAGCCTGCTCAACTCCATCGTCGAAGGGACCTCGGACGCGGTCTTCGTCAAAGATCTCGACGGGCGCTACGTGATGATCAACTCCGCCGGCGCTCGCCTGCTCGGCAAGCCGCAGGGTGAAATCATCGGCAAGGACGACCGCGCCGTATTTTCTCCGGACACCGTGCAGCAAGTCCTGGAGCACGATCGCATCGCGCTGCAGCTCGAGCATCCGCGCACCTTCGAGGAGGTGCTGACCGCCGCGGGCCAGACTCGCACCTACCTTGCCACCAAGGGCGCCCGCCGTGACGCGCGAGGGGAGGTCACGGGCTTGATCGGCATCTCGCGCGACGTCACGGAGCTGAAGCGGCTCGAAGAACAGCTGCGGCAAGCGCAAAAGATGGAAGCCATTGGTCGCCTCGCTGGCGGCGTGGCTCACGACTTCAACAACCTCCTCACCGCGATCAGCGGGTACACCGAGCTCGTGGTCTCCGATCTGTCCGAGGAGGACCCGAACCGCCCGCACCTGCACGAGGTGCTGAAGGCCGGGGAGCGCGCCACCACCTTGACCCGACAGCTCCTCGCCTTCAGCCGACAACAGATCCTGCACCCCACGGCGGTGAACCTCAACCAGCTGCTGCGCGGAGTCTGCCGTCTGCTCCGGCCCCTCATCGGTGAGGACATCGAGCTCGAATTCGTGGCCGAGCCTCGCCTCGGCACGGTGCGCGTGGATCCCGGGCAGTTCGAGCATGCGATCATCAACCTCGCGGTCAACGCCCGCGATGCCATGCCGGAAGGAGGCCGGATCGTGATCGAGACCAGCAACGTGGAGCTCGACGCAGCAGACGCCGCCCGCTACGAAGACGCTCGCGCCGGACGCTACGTCCTGGTCGCCGTCAGCGATACCGGCCACGGTATGGATCACGGCGTCAGGGCGCGCATCTTCGAGCCGTTCTTCACGACGAAGGCCCCGGGGAAGGGCACGGGGCTAGGCCTGGCGATGGTCTACGGGTTCGTGAAGCAGTCCGGTGGGCAGGTCGAGGTCAGCAGCGAGCCTTCGCGGGGGACCACGTTCCAGATCTACTTGCCGCTCGTGAGCGACGCCGCTCCGCAAAGCGTCGCGCCGACCGCGTTGACCCGCGTCCCCACCGGCAAGGAGACTATTTTGCTCGTGGAGGACGAGCGCGCGGTGCGCAGCCTCTCGAGGCTCGTGCTCGAGTCGCACGGCTACGTCGTGCTCGAAGCGTCCGATGGCCTCTCGGCGCTCGAGGTCGCCGAACGCCACGAGGACAAGATCGATCTCTTGGTCACCGACCTCGTGATGCCCAAAATGGGCGGCCGCGACCTCGCGAAGCTCCTCTCCGAAGCTCGCCCCGAGTTGAAGGTCCTGCTCACCTCCGGATACACGGACCAGCTTGCGCTCGACAACGACGAGCTCGCCGTCGAAGTTACCTTCCTGCAGAAGCCGTACGGTCCTATCAAGCTCGCCGCCACGGTCCGGCAGGTGCTCGACTCCGCGACCAAAACCGACGAACGGGATACGGAGTAACCCCTCTATCGACGGCCAATCCCTGCTTGCTAGCTTACTTCGAAAATATTAGAAATAGGTTCGTGGCCTCCAAGCTCGAACGCCACTCGGAGCAGCTCGCCGCGCTCGGTCACCCCGTGCGGCTCGCTATCCTGCGCTTCGTGGTGCAAGGGGATCGGAGCGGTACGGCGGCCGGCGACATTCAGGCTCACCTCGACTTGCCGGCCTCCACCCTCAGTCATCACCTGAAGCGCCTCGTGGACGCAAACCTCCTAGCCACGCGCGGCGAAGGCACGTTCCACTACTACTCCGCCCTCTACGACTCGCTGCGCACGCTGACCGACTACCTCTGGGAGGACTGCTGCAAGCGTGGCAGGGACCAATGCTGCTGAACATCTCTGGCTGAACCGGGCCGAGCCCCGAAACAGGAGTCAGCAATGACCGATAAACCGGCCGTCCTCGTCTTGTTCGCCTGCGTTCACAACGCCGGTCGCTCTCAAATGGCCGCCGCCTGGTTCCGTCACCTCGCCGATCCGGCGAAGGCGCGCGCCGTCTCGGCGGGCACGGCGCCGGGTAGCCGCGTGCACCCCGAGGTGGTGGAGGCGATGAAGGAGGTCGGAATCGATCTCTCCTCCGAAAGTCCGCAGCTTCTCTCGGACGAGCTCGCGTCCACGTCGTCGCTGCTCGTCACCATGGGCTGCGGCGAGGCCTGCCCTCATGTACCCGGCCTTCGGCGCCTCGACTGGCCGCTCGAAGATCCCAAGGGCAAACCCCTCGAACGTGTGCGGAAGATCCGCGACGAGGTGAAGGCTCGCGTCCAGCAGCTCCTAGAGGACCAACGATGGAACTGACCGCTGTCAGCTTGGAGGTCGCGCGAGCGACCGACGCTCCGCTGGTGCGAGGGCTGCTCGCGACCTCCGGCTTGTCGCTGGAGGGCCTGTCAGACCAGTTTCCCTCCGCCTACGTGGTCGCGTTCGCCCGGGGAGTGGTGGTCGGTGCGGCTGGGCTCGAGAGTTACGGTACCGTCGGGCTGTTGCGGTCGGTCGCGGTCACCGACGGGCTCCGCTCGCGCGGTGTGGGGCGTCGCCTCGTGGAAGACCGGCTCGCGCGGGCACGAACCGAGAGCCTGGAGCGGGTGTTTCTGCTCACGACCACCGCGGCGCCGTATTTCGAACGCCTGGGTTTTCGGCGTACGGAGCGGGCGTCGGTTCCCGCCGCGCTTGCCGCTGCGCCGGAGTTCGCCTTCGCGTGTCCGGCCTCGGCGGCGTGCCTGGTCTTCACTCTCTGAAGATTTCTTGCGTCCATTCGGGCGACGTCCCGTCTTCGAGAGCAGGAGGTCACGATGACTCAATCTCGAGACGAAGTTCGAAACACGGTGCGAGAACACTACGGCAAGGTCGCGCAGAGCAACGGAACCCTGGGGTGCGCGCCTGGTTGCTGCGCGCCGGGGGCCAAGCCAGGGTCGAGCCTCGCGCTCGGCTACTCAGAGTCGGATTTGAACGCCGTTCCCGAGGGAGCGGACCTCGGGCTCGGCTGCGGAAACCCTCAGGCGATAGCGTCGCTGAGATCGGGGGAGACCGTGCTCGACCTCGGGAGCGGGGCGGGCTTCGACTGCTTCCTGGCGTCGAAGCAGGTGGGCGCTACGGGATCGGTGATCGGTGTCGACATGACCCCCGAAATGGTCACCAAAGCCCGCGAGAACGCGCGCAAGGTGGGCGCCACCAACGTGGAATTTCGCCTGGGTGAGATCGAGCGCTTGCCGGTTTCGGACGCTTCGGTGGACGTCATCCTGTCGAATTGCGTCATCAACCTCTCGCCGAGCAAGCGCGAGGTGTTCCAGGAAGCTTTCCGGGTGCTGCGTCCCGGCGGTCGCTTGGCCATCTCGGACGTCGTCGCCACCGGCCCCATCCCCGAGCACCTGCGCTCGTCGGTCATTGCCTTGAGTGGCTGCGTGTCGGGGGCGGCGGAGGTGAGCCAGATCGAAACCTGGCTCGCCGAGGCTGGCTTCGAGGCGATCGGCGTCCAACCGAAACCGGAGAGCCGAGCGTTCATCGCGGATTGGCTTCCAGGTTCGGGCGTCGAGCAGCACGTCGTCTCGGCGACCATCGAAGCGCGCAAGCCCGAGGCGAGCAAGTCGTGCTGCGGCCCGAGCTGCTGCCAGAAAGGCGCCGCGTAATGCCGAGCGAGGTCACGCGTTCCGCGCACCGTGAGCTCGAGCAACGGCTCAGGCCCTTCGTGGCGCGCCGCGTGGCCTCTTCGGACGTCGACGACGTGCTCCAAGACGTCTTCGTCCGCCTGCACCGAGCGCTCCCGGAGCTCCGCGACGAGGAGCGCTTCGGCGCCTGGATGTACCGGGTGGCGAAGAGCGCGGTCGCCGAACACCATCGAAAGCGCGCGCGTCACCCGCTCACGCAGGGCGAGCCCGAAGACGTGGCGGCGCCGCTCGACGGAGACGACGAGGCAGCCGGCGAGTGCGCGCTCGCGGGCTACCTCGTCCCCTTGATCGCGCGCTTGCCCTCGCCGTACAGGGAGGCGCTGACCCTGACCGAGCTCGAAGGCATGACACAGCACGCCGCGTCGGAAATGCTCGGTTTGTCGGTGTCGGGAATGAAGTCCCGCGTCCAGCGCGGCCGTGAGAAGCTGCGCGAGCTCGTGGACGAATGCTGCAAGATCGACCTCGACGTGAGAGGGCGCGTGCTCGACTGCGAGCCGCGAGACAGCGCTCGATGTCGCTGCCGAAAGGACGAGAGCTCGTGAAGTTCGGGGCGTCGCGCTTCATCCGCCCCACTCGCGGTGGGGCAAGCTGCAACATTCTCCTGCCTTGTTGTACATCCTCGCCATAGTCGCGTGGTTTCGAGGCATCGCGGCGAACAAGGGACTTGGATTCTCGTATCCCCTCGTCTACACGCGGACCATGGCTCGCTTGCTCACCCTCGATGGTGACGCGATTTGCGGTCTCGCTCCACCACTCGTCGACGGCGCGAGATTCACCGCGGAGGTAACGTCCTACGTCGCCGCTCGGAACATGCTCGACGATGCCATTCTCGAGACGGACAGCGCCCACTATCGCGTGACCGTCGACTCCTGGGAGGTCACTCTGGAGGACGGTCGCCAAGTCTGCCGCGTGGGCGGCCGGTTCTTGTAAGCGGACGGCCTCTTCGTCCAGCGCGACCGTTCGTTGGAGCTCCAAGCTTCTCGGTTTGCTCCGAGCAACGAACCGACGAACCTCGGAGACATCTCGTGTGAGTGACGAGCGCGGTCGCCCCTCGACCCGATCCGTGCCGGCGGCGGCTCGACGCTCCACCGTGCCGCTAGAGATGCCGCGCTCCGCCAGCTCGCTTTCACGCGACGAGGATCGCCGCCCCCTCGACAATGTCTGCCCGCCTCCGGAACCCGCGGCAATCGCTCGATGTTCCATAGGTAGGACTACCTAGACACCTGCTCCCAGCGCTTCCCGTCCCGTTGCCACACGGGAAGTCGCGCGCTAGGGTGAGGGCTCGCGCGCGGTAGCGATTACCCCTGTCCAATGCGGGATTTTCTCCCATTCGCATACCTCCCGGGGGTGTTGGGCGCAGCCGTCGAAGACGGAGTCGACGCAGCCGAGCTCCTGCGCGTAGCCGCGATAGGCCAGGAAGCCCTGGTCGAGCGGGAGCGCTACGAGGACTGGAGCGTCATGCTCGGCCTGGTCGATGGGCTGACGCGGTTCTACCCCGAGCCGGCGACGCGGGAGGAGCTCGGCAGGAGTTGCATCGACCACATGCCCGTGCTCCGCGGTTTGGCCCCGGCGCTGCGCACCCCGTCAGGGGTCATCAAATACCTGGTCGAAGGCTTCACGCACCATGCTTTCCCGACCACCCGAGCGCAGCAGCGCGTGCTCGAAGATGGTCGGATTCATGTTCGATTCGAGGTCCCAGGCCGGCCAATCACGAGCCCGCTCGTCGATGTGGTGACCGGCATGGCGCAGAGGTCCACGGCGCCGGTCACGGACCGTGACGCGCTCGTCGAAGCGAAGGCGGGCTTCGACTGGCTCGAGCTTTACATCAAGCCACCCGTCGAGCGCTCGCCGCTCTCCACCATTCGCGATACGCTCGGTCTCACCGAGTCGAGCCGCGTCGACTTTTCTGCGTTCATGCTGGAGGCGGCCGTGCTCGGGTCGGAGATCCAGGCGGCGCGGCGCGGCGTCTCGGGCGCCACCATGCTGCGGCTCGCGGTCTCGCGCCTCGGCCGCATCCTCAATTGCTTCGGCACGCTCGACGAGCTCTTGCGCGCGCTCTCCGCGATCCTCACGGAGCTGTTCGGTGCCACGAGCGTCTGGATCAACGCGCGCCTGGACGATCACGAAGAGTTTTCGCTCCTGCACGCGGGGCACGTCACTCCGACGGTGACGCACCCGTTGCTGGTCGGGACGAGGGTCGTGGGCTCGATCTCGCACTCTGCGTTGCCGTCCTGGGCCGACGTGGCGATAAGGGAATTTCTGCCGTGGGCCGCTCTGCACCTCGATTCGGCTATCCTGCAGTCCGGCATGCGCGAGGTCGTCGCGCGCCGAAAGGTCGACCGCCCCGGAGTCGCCGTCGGTCTCGAGGGCGCGCTCTCCGCGTCTCCCTACGCGGCCTGGCTCGTCGACCGGCGCACGCGCAAGGTAGCGATGGCTAACGCCGCGGCAGAAGAGTCGCTCGCCCGCTTTCCGGAGCTGCGCGCGGTCGTGGCCACCGTCGCCGACCGAGCGAGCGCGAGCGAGGCCCCCTCGCTCCGAGTCGCCCATTCCTCCGATCGCTTCTCGCTCGTGCGCGAGACCGACGCGCCGTCGCTCGACGGGCCGCCCCCATTGCACAGGCCGCGACGTGAAGCGTCGCTCACGGCTCGGCAGCGCCAGGTGCTCGAGCTCGTGCTGCGCGGACGCTCGAATCGCCAGATCGCCGAGGCCCTCGGCTGTTCGAGGCGGACCGCCGAGCACCACGTGGCGGCCATCCTCTCGAAGACGGGCCAGGCCACCCGCGCTTCGCTCCTCGCTTCGATGTGGGAGACGGGCGACCGACCAACGGCTATCGCGAGTGAGGAATAGCCGTTCGCCTTGATCCGGAAGCGATCCTCGACCGTATGGCGCAGGAGAAGCGGCGCTCGCGCCGGCCAGGACACGAATGAACGACAGCGGGCCACGCTCCAACGACCTAGAAGCGCTGCTCGACCAGGCGCCCGTGGGGCTGCTCTGGCACGACAGCCACGGCCGCATCATTTTCGCGAACACCTGGTTGTCGGAGGTGCTCGGCTACGGCCCTCGAGGGCTCCAGGGCGACTCGGTGTGGAGCGTCGTTCGCATCCCCGAGCAGCGGGAGCACGTCGTGCGCACGTACGAGTCCCTCGTGCCGAGCTCACGCGACGCGTCGTTGCTGCTGGTCTGTACTCACGCGCTCGGCGCGCCACTGGCGTTGCACGTCGACGTGCGAGGAGAGTTCGACGCAAGCGGTCGACCGCACACCTTCGCCTGGGCGATGCGCCTGCCCGAGCCGATCGCCGCCGGGGTCGCCTCGTCGCTCGAGGCGCTGGCCCGCGCCACGGCGAACCTCGAGCACTTGGTGGCGTCGAAGAGCGTTCCGCATTCGCAGGCTACCGAACGAGAAACAGGAGGCGCGCCGAGCGAGCTCGACCGCCTTTCACCGCGTGAACGTCAAGTCGCCGAGCTTCTGCTCGAAGGAGAATCGGCGAGCAGCATGGCCGCGAAATTGGGCGTCAGCGAGCACACGGTCAGAAATCACTTGAAGGGCATCTATCGCAGGTTGGGCGTCCACTCGAAGGACGAGCTCTTGCTGCGGCTCTTCAAGAAGCCGCGTTAGCGGGAGAAATCAAACGCGTCCGAGGAGCGCCCGAAAGCCGTTGAACTCGTTCTTCCAGTCGCCGTAGACGGCGGTCAGCCCGCAGGCGGGACAACGACAGCCGAGGTAGAGCCAGCGCACGTCCTCACCGCCCTCGTACAACGAGACTCCCACGGTGATCTCGAAGGCGTCCGCGCCGCACGGGCAGCCACATTCCTCGAGCTCGGCGTCGGCCAGGTACTCGTCGCTGTCACCGATCGCGTGCTCGAGCCCGCAGCTCGTGCAGGTGCGCACGGCAGCGCCCTCATCGTCGTCGAGCGCGAGCAAGAAGGTCTCCCCGCCGCAGCTGCAAACGGCCTCCGCGAACTGCTCGGCACGGTATCCCGCCTTCTCGCTGTACCTCCTGATCTCGTCCGCGATATCCGCCTGCACGGCGCCGTAACGGTGCTTGCCACGCCGAGTGAGAGCCATCGTCGTTGTGCCCCTTCTTAGCGCGACGACGGGGCGCACGCTCGGCCCCCCCAAGCACCCCGGGCGTGCGCTTCGAGGTCGGTCCGGACGTAACCTCGCCGCCGCGGCGGGGCTCAGCGAGCCCTACGTCGCCACGGTCCCTTGATCGCGAACGTCAGGCCGTCACCCTGCAGGTTCACGAACATGACGTTACCGGCGGGCGAGAAGCAGGCTCCCGCCCACTCCGAGTCACTCCAGACGTTCTGCGCGAGGATCGCGAGCGAGCCATCGTGGTCCACGGCGACGATGTTGTTGCCCGAGCTCCCATCCTCGCAGAGATAGAGGCGACCATCGGGAGCGACCGTGATGTTGTCGGGAGCGTCGAGCAGCGCGCGATCGGTCGACTCGACCACCAGGGTCAGCGTGTCGCAACCAGGGTCGTAAGCGAACACCTGGCCCGCACGCAGGTCGCCACCGTCGCTGCAGACGAAGTAGATGAGACCGTCCGCGGACCAGCAACCTTCACCGCGCGAGAAGCGAGCCGCGCCCTTGGAAGCGCCCTCGGCACGCGCGGTGTCCGTGTTCGGGTCGAACGCGTCGATGGTCACCCACTCTGCCGCGAGCGCCTGGTTCCGATAGCCGAGGAAGCCCGTCACCGTGTGAACGCCCGCCGGCCAATCACGGAGCTTCAAGGCCTCGAGGACCCCGGGGCTCTTGAGGTTGCCGTACTCGGACGGGATGAAGCGGTAGAGCAAGCTGTCACCCCGATCCTCCGTGAGGTAAACGGCCCCCGTCGCCGGATCCACCGCGGCAGCTTCGTGGTTGAAGCGCCCGAGCCCGACGAGCGGCGTCGCGTCACCGTAGCCGTTGGCCGCCACCTCGAACACGTACCCGTGGCGCACCCCATTCCGCGTGGAGAACGCCTCTTCGCACGTGAGCCAGGTGCCCCAGGGCGTCGGACCGCCAGCGCAGTTTCGCTCCGTACCTGCGAGCGAGCCCCACTGCTCGATCAAGTTCCCTTCCTTGTCGACGATGAGGTTCGTGGTGCCGCCGCGCACGGCCGAGTCGTACGTGGACGAGGCCGGAGCCACCGTCGGCGTACCACTCGTCGTAAGCTCGTGGTTTCGGACCAAGTGAATCTTGCCGCACGATCCCGGGAACGCCGCCATGCCGTCTGCGGCGCCCGGCACCGCATTCCCATCACGCATGATCTGCCCGGCGTAGCTCACCACCTTGTACTTGAACGCTTCCGGCAGCGTCATGTACGCGATGTTCTGTCGCTCTGCGGGCAAGCCGGCCATGTTGGTGGGCAGCTGGGGGACCAGCGGCCCCCAGCCCACATGAGACGGGGGCGCGGCGTGAGCCCTCTTCGCACTCAGCAAGTTGATCAGCGGCGCGAGCGAGAGGCCCGCAGCGGTACCGGTCGCGAACTTTCGGCGTGAGACACGTGTCATCGAGAGATCCTTTCGTCGGAGCGCGTCCCGCTGGTTCAGAGAGCGCGCACTCGCGAACCGATGCTCCTTTGAGCACAAGGCAACCCCGTTACGTCTCTGCAACACGACGCCCGGCGCGCAAAAGGCGGTCCAC
>JAEZYO010000047.1 GCA_023419055.1 Pseudomonadota bacterium
CATGGCCAGGAGCCCGAACAGGACAGCGCGCGCAGCCGACGGAATGGCGCGCCGCGCTCGCGCCACGAACGCACAAGCCACGACGGCGGCGACGAATCCGGCCGCCTCGAAATACGTCGGCATCATCCGCGCACTCGCTGGATACGGACGGCCCACGAAGCGAGCACCAACGACTGCAAGAAGTAGGCGACGTGCTCGACGACGTTGAAGAACGTGTACGCGGCAAAGTGCTCGAGCACGGTCGCGAGCCCCCCGACCACGAGGCAGGCCATGGCGGCGTTGAGCAACTGCCACGACGGGACGCGCTGCAAGTCCGCGCGGAAGCGGATGCTGCACGCACAAACGAAGACCGCGCTGATGAGCACGGTGATCTCCCGAGCGTCGAAGGGAGTCACCATCATCCGGCCATTTTTGCCCGAGTCGCCGCCTTCGAACAACGGCCCGCGCGGCGCGGCGTTCGAACAGCGCGATATTCCTCGAAAGGTGTTCCGACCGGCGCAAGGCGCCAGGGGTCACGTCATTTTCGCACGACGTACCAGTTGTTCTGAATGTCGTGGGAGAGCTCGTGCTTCTCGACGCTGCCGAAGCCGGCGAGGGTCAGGTACTCGCGCGTCTTTTCTTCGCCCCACATCGCGCCCAAGCCCTCGCCCCCCTGCGCCAGGGAAACCGTCATGCAGTGCATGCAGGAGATCGTGTAGAGGAAGGTCCCTATCGGGTGATCGAGGTTCTTCTCGACGTGGCTCGAACCCTTGATGTCCTGCATCAGGTACACGCCGTCGGCGGCGAGCACGCGGCTTATTCCACGCAGCAGCGCGAGCGGTCTGGCTTGGTCGTGCACCGCGTCGAAGGTGGTGACGAAGTCCGCGCTCCCTTCCTCCGCGGTCACGTCGAAGTCCGAGAGATCGCGCACCGCGAAGCGTGCGTTCGAGAGCCCTCGTCGTTCGGCCTCCTCGCGCGCCGAAGCGATCGCTTCGCTCGAGAGATCGTAACCCAGGAAGGAACTCTTCGGGTAACGCGCCGCGAGCTCGGCGACGATCTTGCCGCTACCGCAACCGAGGTCGAGGACGCGCATTCCTCTCGAGAGCCGGTCCGCGAGGTCAGGCACGAGCGGGATGACGTGCGTCGAAAGCGCGGCGAGCACGGACTGGCCGCTGTCCTCCGCCATGACGGCGTGAAATCGAGGGAAGCGCTCGTAGGGCACCCCTCCGCCGCGACGGAAGCAGCCCACGATGTCGTCTTCCACGCCTCCGAGCACCGCGACGTACTGACTGAACACCGCCAGGTTGTCCGCGCCCGCCTTGCGCGTGAGAACGGCGGCGTGCTCCGGCGGCAGCCGGAAACGCGCGCCTTCCGCGTCGAATTCGACGACCCGCGCCGTCACCATCGCCCCGAGCCACTCGCGCACGTAACGCTCGTTCAGGCCTGCGGCCAGCGCAAGCTCGTCGCTGGTTCGAGGCGGGCCCTCGCGCATCACGTCGAACAGGCCGGTGCGGTGGCCGATGGACATCATCAAGCAGAGCGCACCCTGGTTGAGGGCAGCAATCAGGGACCCGGCAAAGGCTTCGGCGCGGGCTGGATCGAACGCTGCGTCGTCCGGCATTCCAACGAACCTCCCCGGTGGGACGCTAGCACGGGGGCCCCCTTTGAAACGCTCGGAGATTTCTCGCTCAGGTGCTGACCTACGGAGTTACGGAGCGAGAGACCGGTTCCATTCGGTAATTTCTTGTGGCGCGGGGTCGGGGAATTTTGCATGGTTAGAGCCGTGGAGCGGAGGTCTAAATTTTTCGCGGGCCAAGCGTGGCTCGCAGGCGGTCCCATCCTGCTGGTCGCTGCTGCTTCGGCGGCGGCGTCTGCGTGCTCGGACGATTTCGAGGGCTGCGAGGCCAGTCTCGATTGCACGACTCCCGGCGTCGAAACGGGCGGTCAAGGAGGAGACGGCACCGGCGCGGGCGAAGGCGGTGCAGCAGGCGATGTCGCTGGCCCCTCGGGCGGCAGCGACGCGAGCGGCGGGGCGGCCTCCGAAGGCGGGGCCGCGGGCGAAAGTTCGGGTGGCGGCGGCGGGGATTCATCGACCGAGTCCTGCGTCCCGGCCGAATGCGACACCCCTCCGAGCAACGACTGCACCGATCCGAACACGCTCCTCGTCTACGAGAACACGGGCGAGTGCGTCGAGGGCGAGTGCAGCTATGAGTCGAGCACTCGCCACTGCGCAGCAGGGTGCACCGTGGACGCTTGCGACGGGAACGAATGGATCCCGCTCACGGACGTCAACGTGCCGGGCTCGCGCCACAGCCACAGCGCCGTCTGGACCGGCACTGAAATGATCGTCTGGGGCGGCGCGGTGAGCGCGCCCTCGGTATACCTGCAGGACGGGGGACGCTTCAATCCGGCTCGCGATGACGCAGATGCTTGGATCCCGCTCACGACGAACGGCGCGCCGACCACTCGCGCGGACCACACCGCCGTCTGGACGGGCAAGGAAATGATCGTCTGGGGCGGCTCGACCTACAGCGCGAGCGGCAGCGTCCTCGGCACCGGCGGCCGCTACAACCCCACGTCCGGCTGGACCTTCACCAACAACACCAATGCGCCCGCGGCGCGTACTGGGCACACCGCGGTGTGGACCGGGAAGGAAATGATCGTCTGGGGAGGCTTCACGACCGTGCCCGTCGCGAGCGGAGGCCGCTACGTCGCCGCGGACAACGAGTGGATCACGGCTCCCACCAGCACCGGCGCGCCGAGCCCTAGGCAGCAGCATACGGCCGTCTGGACCGGAACCGAGATGATCATCTGGGGAGGCAACGGCGACACCACGGGAGACCCTGCGCCCCTCGGCAGCGGCGCGCGGTACGACCCTGAAAAGAACGAGTGGACCGCCGTCTCGACCACGAACGCGCCGAGCCCGCGTTTCTCGCATACCGCCGTCTGGACCGGCTCCGAGATGATCGTCTGGGGCGGTGACGGTACGAGCGACGGCACCCCGGGGCCGCTCGACTCCGGCGGGCGCTACGACCCGAAGACCAACACTTGGGCGCCGCTCCCTTCGCAAACACCCCGTCGACTGCACACGGCGATCTGGACCGGCAGCGAAATGATCGTCTGGGGCGGATACGGTACCAGCAGCAACGTCGAGCAGGGCGCGATCTACGACCCTACCGATGACGAATGGACGCCGCTCCCTGTAGGCCCGGCGGGACGAACCTCCCACACCGCCGTCTGGACCGGCACGGAGATGATTGTCTGGGGCGGCGCCATCGGAGGCCCTGGGACCTCGTCGGGTGGGCGCTACGTGCGCTAAGTGAGTTCGTTGCTCAGTCGAGCACCGCGTTGCAGTCGAGCTCGGTGATGGGGTCCCCTGGCAGCGCCGGCGCGCTGTAGAGCGCAACCGCACCGCCGGGCTCGTTCGCCGAGTCCCGCGCGGCCGGGCACTCGATCGTGAGGTCGGCCCCGCCCGCCTCGACGAGCTCGTTGACGACCGCGTCGCGGTAGACGCAAGCGGTGCCGGATTCGAGGACGTGGCTGTACTCGCACGCGCGCACGACGGCAGGAGCAGCGCCTTCCGGTAGGGCGCAGCGGAGCGTGACGGTGGCGCCCGGCTCGCAGGGTACGGTGGTGAGCGTACCGGCGCCCTCTTGGAAGCCGCAATCGCGCAGCGGGCCGAGCTGTCCGCGCGCGCACTCGGAGGTGATGAGCCCGCCGCGGGTGATCTCGACCGTCTTGTCGCCGCGGTTGTTCTCGTCCCAGCCCGGCACGAAATCGCACACCGCGCGATCGACCGGGTCCCCATGGACGGTCTCGAACTCCGTGGCCTGGAAGGTGGGGTTCCCGGCGTCATCCAGCACGGGGCTGCCCTCGCACAAGAACGCGTGCGGGTTGAACACGAAGCTCAACTTCCCTTCGGCGCTGCCGCTCGAGAGATCGAGGTCCGTGACGTCGACCCACTGGCACTCGATGCCGGCGCCGTAGTCGTCACCCCAGCCGGCCTGGATCCCCTGGAAGTTGCACGCGCCGTACGGATGGGTCAGCGGCGAATACTCGTTGTTGGAGTAGCGCGAGGTGCTCTGCAAGCAGAAGGCCTGCTTGTTGCCCGACTGCTCTCCTCCGCTGCCGAACAAGAAATCGCCGTAGTACGAGAAATGATAGTGCTCGTGGCAGGAGCTGTACTCGAAGATGTTGTGGTCCGCGAGGATCGAGCCCGACCCTTCGAGGTAGTAGTCGACGTCTCCGATCGCGAGCGCCGCTCCCCCCAGGTTCTTGACGCTCGCGTCGAACTGCAAGAGCCGTCGCCACCCGGTTCCACCCACGCAGCCCTCGGCGAGCGCGCAGGAGTTCTCGTCGATGTAGCGGTAGATGACCCGCTCCACGTCCAAGCCCTCCGGGATGACGGCGATGTCCGGCTGGTCCGGAGCGACGACCTCCCCCACGCGGACAGACTCGGCGAGCTCTTCGTTCCAGGCGAGCCGCTCGAAGCGCAGGGTCGTTTCCACCGCGCCCACCGCGCGCTCGAGCGCCTCGACGCAGTCCTCGTCGGGGATCTCCGTCAGGTGGCAGTCGTTCTCGCCGGCCTCGCACTCCTGGTCGTAAAACGTGGCGACGTTCTCGCCGTCCACGCTGTTCGGCGGAAACTCGGATTCGTCCATGCACGCGTAGCCGGTACGCTGCAGCAAGAGCTCCGGATCGAGCGGGAAGACGAACGGTTCGTCCCAGGTGCCGCCGATGGGCACGAGCGTCTGCTCCGCCTCGACCACGGACTCGGCGTTGGTCAAGAGCGTGCTCGTCATCTCGTAGTCCACGACGACGAGGTCGTGACCATCCTGCTCGACGCGACGCGGCTCGTTCGAGAGTTCGAACTCCCAGAGCTCGCTCGGTGGGAGAGGGAGCTGACCCTTGTTCTCTTCCTCGTCGTAGAAGAAGTCGCGGAAGACGAGCCGATAGAGCGCGAGGGTGACCTGCGCCCGGGCGCGCGCCTCCCAGAAGTCGTCGCCCTTCGCCGCGAGCTCCTCGGCGGCCCGGTCGCGGATCCCTTCCGGTAGCTCGTCGAGCAGCACCCCTACCCTGCCGTCGAGGCTCGTGCGAATGAGCGCTCCCTCGGGCGCGCTCGCCGGGTTCCCTTCGACGTCGTCGTCCGACGCGCAACCCGCGAGGATGAAGAGCCAGCAATTGAGCGCCCAGACAGAACCTCGAAGTCCTTTTCTCATGACTAGACCCTCTGGTCGTCTTTCGACGGGCGGAGTTTCGGGTGAGTTTCCCTCGTTGGCAAGCGGGACGCGCGATTCCGGCTTCTCGGCGGCGAAGGCTGCCTGCTGAACGACGGCGCTCCCCGCCATGACCCGCCACGGACGCGGCTCCGCGCCTCGCTCCTTCAGGGGCAGTGACCGGGAGCGTCGAGGGTCGAGCGCAGGTTCGTGATGGTTTGGTTCCATTGATCCGGAACCATCACGTGCGTGATCGCCACGACGCCGTCGTCGATGCGATCGTTCAGATGGTTCGCGTCGTCCCAGCGATCGTCGTGCACCAGGCCCTGACACTCGTTGCCGCCACAGTAGCTCGCGTCGGCGATGATGGGCTTGCCCGTCGTTTGCGAGACGAACTGCCAGCTGAGCTGCCCCTGCCGGATGCTCGTGAGGTCGCCCCGCGTCGCTCCGCCGGACGTGTTCATGAAGGTGAACTCGTCCATCGGAAAGTGCGAGATCCAGTCGGAGAAGACCGACTGGGTCATCCACGGGGAGATGTCGAGCGAGAACACGGAGTTCGGCAGGGCTGCCTTGATGGCGGCGACGATCGCTTTCATGGCGTCGCCCGCTTCCTGGAACGTGAGCGGGTTGTTCTTCTGGCTGCCTGGCGTCGCGTACTGGTAAAAGTCGGGCTCCATCAGCCAGATCACGGGCTTTTCCGTCCCGTAGCTCGAGGCAACGCCCTGCGCGTACTTTTCGTACTGCGGGATCACTCGATCGTAGAGGTGGTCGCGCAGGTACTGCGCACCCGCGGTGCACAGGTTTTCGCTGCTGGTCTGACACGTCACGTTGCAGTCGCAGAGCCCCAGATCACGCCGAGAGGTGAACGCGATGACGTAGCCGTACAGCACCGGCAGCATGTGTTCCGCGCCGGCGCCGGGCTTGAAATCGTTGAACATCCAACCGAGATTGAAATCTTCTCCGCTACCCGCCCAGGCGCTCAGGTACTCTACCTCGCTGATCTTGTCGTTGGTCCACTGGTTGTGATCCATGCCGAAATGAAAACGGCAGGTGTCGAAGACCTCGGTGAAGGTCAAGCCGCCGGTACCGCCGGTACCAGCGCCGCCCGTTCCGGAAGGCGACCCGCCGGTCCCACCCGCGCCACCCGCCGCCGGAGGTGCGCCGCCC
>JAEZYO010000058.1 GCA_023419055.1 Pseudomonadota bacterium
CATCACGAGCGTGCGCGGCATGAGCGCGAGGCCCGACTGGGTCGCGGTGAAGCCGAGCAGCTCCTGCATGAACACCGGCAAGAGGAACATGTTCGCCATCAGCATCGCGAACATGACGCCGCCGATGACCGTGCCGGACGAGAAGACCGGGTCCTTGAAGAGCCGGATGTTCACCGCGGGCGCCTTGGCCGTGAGCTCGCGCCAGATGAAGCCCGCGATCGACCCGAAGGCGACCACGAAGGCCGCGGTGATGAGCCGCGAATCGAACCAGTCGTCCGCCGCGCCTTCTTCGAGGAAGTACTGCAGGGCGGCGAGCCCCACGCTGAGCAGGGCGATCCCTTGCCAGTCGAGGTGCTTGCGCTGCTCGACGGCGGCGGCCTGATTGGCCGCGCGGATGTCCTCGTCCTCGTGGACGAAGGCGGTCACCATCAACAGCCCGACGATCCCGACGGGCAGGTTGATGAAGAAGATCCACGACCAGTGCCAGTGGTCGACGATGTAACCGCCGAGGGTGGGACCGACGGCGGGGCCGAGCATCACCGCCATGCCGAAGAGCGCCATGGCCATGCCCTGCTCCTTCGGCGAGAAGGTCTGGCGCAAGATGGCCTGCTCGGTCGGCTGGAGCGCGCCCGCGCCGAGGCCCTGGAGCGCGCGGAAGAAGACCAGCGCGGAGAGCGACGTCGCGAGCCCGCAGAGCACGGAGCCGACCAAGAACAGGATCAGGCAGGAGACGTAGACGCGCTTCTGCCCGAACAGGCGCGCCAGGAACGCCGTGAGCGGCATCACGATCACGTTCGCGACCGCGTAGCCGGTGCTGATCCAGGTCACCTCCTGGACGGTCGCGCTGACGGAGCCGCGGACGTGGGGCAAGGCCACGTTGACGATCGACATGTCGATCGCGCCCATCAGCGTGCCGAAGCTGATGGAGAGCGTGACCAGCCACTTGTTGTAGCGCTTGCGTGGCGCTGCCTGGGCCGGCGCCGGCGCGGGGAGGGGCGGCGCGTCGAGCGTGATCGCCTGACTCATGGTGCCCGCCCGCAACCGCGCAAAAATAGCCGGAGCACCGCGCTGGTCGCGTCGTCGAGCGACGGGCTGAACGACTCGTTCACCGCCTTCAAGAGCACGCCGCGCAGCAAGCCGAGCAGCATCACGCCGTGGAGCTCGGCGTCTTCTTCGCGCAGGCGCCCTTCGGCGACGCCGAGCGCCGTGAGCCGGTCGGCGTGAGCCACGAGCTCTCGCAACATCGTCTGCTTGCTCTTGCCCTTGCCGCCCGAGCTCACCTCTTCCTGGAGCAGCAGGCGGAAGAGGGCGCGGTGCTGCTCGAAGTGCTCGAGCATGGTGCGCGCGTAGCGCTCGAGCTTGACCTCGAAGGCGGCGTCACCGTCGGTGACGCTCGAGATCCGTCCGAGGAGCTCCTCACGGCGCAAAACGAGCAGCGCCGAGATGAGCTTCTCGCGATCGGCGAAGTAGTTGTAGACCGTGCCCACCGCGACCCCAGCCGCTTGAGCGATGGCTTCCATCCGCGCGCCCGCGAGCCCGTCCCGAGCGAGCGTCTGCTCCGCGGCGGCGAGCAGGGCGCGCCGCGTCTCCTCGCGAAAGCGCTCGCGCAGCGTGGGCTCGCCGCGCTTCGCGCTCTTCTTCGCGGCGTGGGCGCCGCGCGGGGGACGAGAACGCTCGGCGGCGGCCCGCTTGAGCTTCGCCTCAGAAGTTGAACGCGGATTCATTCTGCGAACGAGGTATGAAGCCTGGTTCGCTGTCCCGCAAGGCCCCCGGCCGCCTCGGGGGTCGAGAATCAACGATACTTCACGAAACTTGGGCCCGAACGAACGCGCCGATCCGGTCCATCCCCGCCTGGAAGCGGGGGAAGAGCGGGGTGAGCGAGTGCCAGAGATGGGTGAGGTCGGGAAACTCCTCGAGCGTCACCCGGACCCCCGCTGCTCGCGCGCGCTCCGCGAGGGCGAGCACCTGATCGTGAAGCAGCTCGGCGGTGCCGACCTGGATCAGGAGCGGGGGCAGTCCCCCGAGCTCGGCAAGGCCCGGCGACGCGAGCGGGTTCGTGGCATCGCCCCGTTGCACGTACTCGCGGGTCCAGCGCTCGAACATCCACGGCGACGCCCAGTCGAAGGGCTCGTTCGTTCGCATCGAGCCGTCGCGTGCCGTGAGATCGACCCAAGGCGAGATCAGGACCGCTCGAGCGGGCAACGGATCGCCCGCGTCTCGCAGCGCCACGAGCAGCGAGAGCGCGAGGTTGCCTCCCGCCGAATCACCCGCGACGGTGATCGAGGCAGGCGAGATCCCCTCGGCCAGGAGCGCCCGGTACGCAGCGAGCGTGTCGTCGAGCGCAGCCGGGAACGGGTGCTCGGGGGCGAGCCGGTAGAGCGGGAAGACGAGGCGCGCGCGCGCGGCGAGCGAAAGCCGCGCGCAGAGCTCCCCGTGCGAGCGCTCCGAGCCGTAGATGAAGCTGCCACCGTGAAGGTAGAGCACGACGCGCTCCGGGCGTGAGAGCTCGCGCGGCACGAGCGTCCACGCCTCGACCGAGCCGAGCGTCGAGCGAGACCAGGTCACTTGCGTGAGCGACGGACCGTTGGCTCGGAGCGAAGCCCAGGCGCGCCGCTCCTCGGCCGGAGGTAAGCGGGCGACGCGCTCGTGGAAGCGCTTCTGCGCCCGAACCACGACCTCGTAGCCGAAGCTCCAGGAGGGACGGAGCGGCCCGCGCCGCAGGCGGGCGAACGCCACCGCCACGACGCTGGACCAGAGGTACAGAACGAACCCAAGCATCTCCTGTAAGCTGCCGTGGAGCGCCGGAAGCCGCGATGACACTCGCCGCCAACTGAGCTAGCACTGCGCGCCACGGATGCCGAAAGCGGGCCCCGTCACTCGACCGCCGCTCCGCGTCTCGACGCGCATGGCGAAGCGCTTGCCCGCGCTCGCGGAGAAGCTCGGCGTCGACGCCGAGGCGCTCTGCCGCCGTCACCAGATCGATCCCGCGACGCTCGAGGATCGCGGCGCGCGCGTCCCGCTCGAGAACATCCTCGCCGGATTCGAGGACCTGCTCGAGGCGACCCGACACGCGAGCCTCGGCCTCGAGCTCTCGCGTCACGCGGAGCCGGGCGCGTATCACACTCCCGCGCTCGTGCTGCTCGCGAGCAACACCCTGCGGGAAGGGCTCGCTCGCGCCTTCGAGTTCCAGCGCCTCTGGGGTGACGGAAGGCGCTTCGCGCTCGCCGATCCTGCGGCGCTCGGGCGAAGCGAGGCAGGGCTCGCGGTCACCTTCCGCATCCCCGCCGCGCGGCGCCCGGGTCACGGCGTCCTCGAGGTGTGCGCCCTGGCCGAGACCATGAGCGCGGCTCGAGCGCTCACCGGTCGCATGAACGAAGCCGCGCTCGCCGTCGGCTTGCCCTCCACTACCGACTCGCTCGAGGAGCTCGGCGCCTTCTTCGGCAGGCCACCCGAGCTCGGCGTCAAGACCGCCTTCGTCGTGCTGTCGAACGAGCTCGCCGACACTCGCCTGGTGCACGCGAACGCCCTGTTTCTCTCCGTCTTCGAGCGCCAGGCCGCGGAAGAGCTCGCCACGCTCCCGCCCGAGAACGATCTGGTCGCGAGCGTGCGTCACGAGATCACGCGCGGCTTCGCGCGCGGCCGCTTCGCGCTCGCCGATTGCGCGGACGCGCTCGCCACGAGCCCGCGCACCCTCGAGCGCCGCCTCGCCGAGCTCGGCGTGCCCTACCAAGAGCTGGTCGAGTCAGTGCGCCGCGAGCTCGCGCTCCGCTTGCTGAAGGAGCCGCGCGGGATCGAAGAGGTGGCGCTCTTGCTCGGCTACACGGAGCGCTCGTCCTTTCACCGCGCGTGCCTGCGCTGGTTCGGAAAGACGCCGCTCGAGCTGAGACGGGGGTAGGGCTCTCGCTCGACGAGCCGCGCCTGCTCTGCTTCGAGCGCGGGCACGGGCGGAACCCGGCGATCGACGGCGAGGGCGCGCGCTTCATCAACTCGGCGTGGGAGAACGTGACCGACGGGCTCGACGGTTGCGGCAACGCGAAGCTCAGGGTGGAGGGCTGCTACTTCGACGGCAAGGTGCCCATCCGCATGGACGACCCGAAGCCGCCCACCGTGTACGCGCCGTGGGACGCGTCGCTGCTCACCGACGAGCGCCGCCAGGTCATCTTCGCCTCGAACGCGTGGGCCTCGATCATAGCCGATTTCGGCAAGCGCAACATCGACATGAACACGCTCAACACGAACTCGGTGCCCGTGCCGCCGTACCCGTACGGGTTAGACGCCGATCCGGCGCAGGTGCTCGAGACGCTGAAGGCAGGAGCCGGCGTGGGCAAGGCCCGCTTTCCGTCCTGCACGGTGAACGCGGCGGACAAGAGCGACTACGCCTTCGAATGAGCCCAAAACGCGGAGGGGAGCGGCGTGGGCGCGCTTCGGGGGCCGGGAGGAGGGCCTCCGGGCTCGGGGGCAGGCCCTCCTGAACGGGTAGCCGGCGCCCCTGAACCGGTAGGGGGCCTTCCGGAACGGGTCGGGGCGCCCAGATCTCGGGAAAATGCCCGACTCCGCGTCTGGGGCGCGCACTTTGGAATCGGCGGGTGGCCCTCCGGGCTCGCCGAGGGCGGTCCTGCTCGAGGCGAGGGCGCTTTGGGACTCGGTAGCGCCGATTCCGGCGACGGCCGGCGCGGTTTGGAATCGGGGCGGCGGACTTCCGAACCGAGTGATCGCGATTTTCGGTAACGGCCGGGGGGCTCCCGGAACCGGTCGGCGCGCTTCCAGATCGGGTTTTCGAAGCGCGTCGAGAGGCGACTTCGAAGCGGACCACTCTCCTGGGTGTCGCGCCTGAAGCCCTCGACGTCGCTCGGAATCTCGGGCGCGCGGCCGTCGTTCCTCAGCGCGTTGCCGTGACGAAGGGCGCCGTCATCGGCGGTGTCCCGGGCGCTCGCGCGCTCAGAACACCTTGACCGGTGCGGTCTGAGGCGTGGCCTTGGTCGAGCCGAGCTGGTGGCGATGGTTCGCGCCCCAGCACCAGATCTCGTTGAGCGCGTTGATGGCGCAGGTGTGTCGACCGCCGACCGCGACGGCGTCGCGTGCTTCGGAGAGGGTGCGCGCTTCGGAGGACGCGTCCCAGACCTGGGTGAACTCGGTGGCGTCGACGGTGGTCTTGTTGCCGAGCTGACCGAAGACGTTCGCGCCGACGCAGGAGAGCTTGTTGTCCTTGTCGCGCAGGCACTGGTGCTGCGCGGTCGAGCTCGAGAAGAGAGAGCGCGCGCTCGACGAGCTCACGCTCGACATGGCCGCGGGTTCGTTGCGGCCCATGGTGTTGCCGTCGCCGAGCTGGCCGAAGAGGTTCGCGCCCCAGGAGAGCGGGCTGTTTTCTTCTGCGGCGAGCACCGCCGAGAAGTCGCGGCCGAGTGAGGGGAAGGCGTCGCCCGAGACGCTCAGCGAGACGTCATCGATCCGGGTCGGGACCAGGACCGAGTCGCCCTTGCCGAGGCCGAGCTGGCCGAAGCTGTTGTCGCCCCAGCACCAGAGGCTGCCGTTGCTCTCGACCGCGCAGACGTGGCGTGCGCCGGCCGAGATCTCGACGAAGGCGTGGCCGCCTTCGACCTCGCTCGCGTACGGGCGGTATTCCTCGTCCGAATCGATGCCGAGCTGACCCGAGTCGTTCCTGCCCCAGCAAAAGGCGGCGCCGCCGGGATCGAGCGCGCAGGCGAACTGCTCGCCCGCGGTGACGTGGCGGAGGTTCAGCTGGTCGTTGTCGTCGGGGGCTCCGCCCGAGTCGGGGAAGACGAAGAACGGCTGCGGCGGCCCGTTGAAGGGGCCGGGCTCGGGGTTGTCGGCACCGAGCTGGCCGAACTCGTTCGAGCCCCAGCACATGACCCAGTACTCGCCCGGGCTCTCGGGATCTTGAATATCGGCGCAGGTGAAGTCGCGCCCGGCGCTGAGGCGGCTGAAGGCGGCGATGCTGAAGCCGTTGACCTCGATATCGTCGGGGCCGTCACCCCCGAAGGTGAGGACCACGCGCCGCGCGTCGATCGAGTCACCGAAGCCGCCGTTCTCCGGCTTCGTGCCGTTGCCCAGCTGTCCGAAGCTGTTGTCGCCCCAGCACACGGCGTAGCCGATGCCGTCGGGGTTGTCGGGCGAGGCGAGGATCGCGCAGGTGTGATTGTAGCCGGCGGCGATGGCGACCGGGACCGCGCAGCCGACGCCCGGCTGACAAGTGGTGCTGCTGGTGCAGCTGGACTTGGTCTCTTCGTAGTAGCCCTCGTCGCAGACGCGCACGCGCCGCCCGTCGCAAGCCACCGCGCCGTCGGAGCAGCCGATCGAAGACCCGTAGCAGCCGTTGTAAGCGTCGCACCCTGCGCCATCGCAGGGGTCCACGACGCTCACGTTGCCGTCGACGCTCATGTACGCGAAGTCGCCGTCGGCGTTGCAGAAGTAGCGACCGGGGCCGCCGTAAGGCGCGCATTTGCCGACGCGCGCGTCGCAGCTCGTGTTCGACACGGAGCAGTTTTCGATGGCATTTTCACTGAGGCCGTCGCCGCTGCACTGCTTGAGCGTGTTGCCGTCGCAGCGATAGGTTCCGGGTTGGCAATTGACGCACGTCGTTCCGTAGCAAATCTGGGTGCCCGGGCAGCCGACGTACTGCGGGTTTCCGGAGTTGTCGCAGAGCTCGTAGAACTGGTAGCCGGGAAGGCACCTCACCGATCCGGGCAAGCATTGCCCCCCGCCGCATTCCGAGAACCCTTCGGAGCAGGCTCCGGTCTGACAGGTGATTGTATTGACGGACGTGTACCAGTTGTTCCAGCCCGTCTGGAGGCAGGCGGTAATCGTCTCGCCGTTGCAGGTGTACGGGTTGTCGATGTCGCAAGGCAGGCAGTCTGGGAAGCCTTCCTTGCAGAGCCCGGGGCCGCAGTACTTCTCGTTCTGGTATTTGCCGTCCAGGCGGCAAGTCTGGAGGTAGCCGTCCTCGGAGCAGCGTGTGCCGTCCTGGCCTGGTACGCACTCGATCCCGGTGTTGTCGCACTCGCCCTCGTCCTCCTTGCACGCGGCCGCCGAGTCGCAGCGTTCCACGTACTCGAGGTGCCCTTCACCCCCGCACTCGTAAAGGTCGGGCCCCTGACACGCGAAGGTGCCCGGGACGCAGGTGCCGCAACTCTTCTCTTCGACGTTGCAGAGCGGCTCGTTACCCTGACAGGTGGCGTTGAGCTCGGTGTACGCGCCGTTCGCCGCGCAGGTGCGGACCTGGTTCACCAGGCCGTTGCCGTCGTCACCCTCCCCTGGGATGAGGAGCACCTCGCCTTCGCAGTAGGTCTCGCCCGGCTCGCAGACGTTGCAGAAGCCGGTCTGGCCCATGGCGGTGCAGGCGGTCGCGTCGAGGCAGGTCTGAACCGGCTCGAACCTCTCGCCCGCCATGTCGCACTGCTGGAGCTCGGCGTCGTTGCAGCGGAACTCACCGGGGGTGCAGTCGAGGCACTTGTTGCGGAGCACGCTGCAGCGGCCGGGGGCCTCGCAGTCTTCGTCCGTGCTCCAGGCGGGAGGCGTCCCTTCCTCGCACGTCTGGAGCAAGCCGTCGTCCGAGCAGCGGCGCTCGCCGGGCTCGCACGTCTCGTCGGTGCCGTCATCGCCGCCCTGGCCGCCGTTGTTGCTGCTGCCGCCGGAGGCGCCGGAGCCCGCGTTGAACTCGTCGTCCGGGATGAAGTCGATGCCGTCGGTGTCGACGGAGCAGGCGCCGAACGCCGCGAGCAGGGCGACCGTCAACGCAGCCGTGCTGGTGAAGTTCTTGGAAGCGGAAGCTTGGCGGATGTTCATGTCGCTCTCTCAGAAGGAACCGGCAGCAACGAAGCCTGAAAGCCCGGGGCTGAAGACGGGGGTGAGCTCGAGGCGCGCCGCCCGCGGAGCGGTCTCGGTCTTGGGCCCGCCGAAGATGATCATGCCGACACCCGCGGCAGTGAGAACGCCGCCGCCGATCAAGAG
>JAEZYO010000154.1 GCA_023419055.1 Pseudomonadota bacterium
GGGTACGGCAAGGGCCTCGACGAGTGGCTGACCGGAAAGTTTTTTCCGATTGGAAAGGCGCGCGCGACGGGCTGATGGCGCGGACATGACGCGTACTTTTCTCGCGCGTTGAGGTGGGAAAACCTGGCAGCCGCGGTGTGCGGCTGCTACCTCACGGCCTTCGCGAGGTCGTGGGAACAATCCTGCCCACGCCTCCGTTCTGGGGCCCGTTCAGGAGTGTTCGTGTCGTTTGGAAACACGCATAGCGCGGATTTTCCTGAACAGAAACCTTTCCGAAACATTCACAAAGATACGGGGACATTCCGTTCGGATTTTCCCCCGACACGACGGACACACACCATGCTCAACGGAAGTACTACTCGTCGTCAGGCGGTGACCACCATCGCTGCGCTCACCCCCCCCGCAGCCGATGTCGATGCCGCTTCTGCGCTCGACATCTATGGCACCAACGTTTTCGGACTTGCTGCGATGAAGCAGCGCCTGCCGAAGGACGTGTTCCGTTCGGTCAAGCGCACCATTCAAGCCGGCAAGCCGCTCGATCCGAGCGTCGCCGACGTCGTCGCGTCCGCGATGAAGGATTGGGCGATGTCGAAGGGCGCGACGCACTACGCCCACGTGTTCTATCCGCTGACCGGCGCCACCGCCGAGAAGCACGACAGCTTCTTCACCCCCGACGGTGAAGGTGGTGCGCTCGCCGAGTTCGCGGGGAAGGTGCTCGTCCAGGGTGAGCCCGACGCGTCGAGCTTCCCGAACGGCGGCATCCGCGCGACCTTCGAGGCGCGTGGCTACACGGCGTGGGACGTGACCAGCCCGGCGTACATCATCGACGGCCCCGCCGGCGCGACGCTCTGCATCCCGACCGCCTTCGTGTCGTGGACGGGCGAGGCGCTCGACAAGAAGACCCCGCTGCTCCGCTCCGCGCAGGCGCTGAACACCCACGCGCAGCGCATCCTCAAGGTCCTCGGCCACGAGGACCCGGCCTACGTCGTGTCGTACGCAGGCCCCGAGCAGGAGTACTTCCTGATCGACAAGAACTTCTACCTCGCGCGCCCCGATCTCTTGAACGCGGGCCGCACCCTGTTCGGCGCCAAGCCGCCGAAGGGCCAGGAGTTCGAGGACCAGTACTTCGGCGTCATCCCGGAGCGCGTGCAGAAGTTCATGGTCGAGGTGGAGCGCGAGCTCTACAAGCTCGGCATCCCGGTCAAGACCCGCCACAACGAGGTCGCGCCGAGCCAGTACGAGGTCGCTCCGATCTTCGAGCACGCGAACCTCGCGACCGACCACCAGCAGCTCATCATGACGACGCTCCGCCGCGTCGCCGAGCGCATGGGCCTGGTCTGCCTCCTTCACGAGAAGCCCTTCGCCGGCGTCAACGGCTCGGGCAAGCACGTGAACTTCTCGTTCGGCAACGCGACCCAGGGTAACCTCCTCGACCCGGGCGAGACGCCGCACGACAACGCGCAGTTCTTGATCTTCTGCGCCGGCGTGATCCGCGCGGTCCACAAGTTCGGCGCGGTCCTGCGCGCTGCCATCGCGAGCGCCTCGAACGACCACCGCCTGGGCGCGAACGAGGCTCCCCCCGCCATCGTCTCGATCTTCCTCGGCGAGCAGCTCGCCGACGTGTTCGAGCAGATCAAGGCCGGGGCGCTCAAGTCGTCGAAGTCGGGCGGCACGCTCGAGATCGGCGTGGACGTGCTGCCGAAGCTCCCGAAGGACGCGGGTGACCGCAACCGCACGAGCCCGTTCGCCTTCACCGGCAACCGCTTCGAGTTCCGCGCGGTGGGCTCCAGCCAGTCGATCTCTGGCCCGCTGATCGCGCTCAACACGATCATCGCGGAGTCGCTCGACTACATCGCCACCACGCTCGAGTCGGCGGTCAAGAGCGGCAAGCCGCTGAACCAGGCCATTCAGGCGCTGCTCGCGGACATCATCACCAAGCACGGCGCGGTCTGCTTCAACGGCGACGGCTACTCCGCGGAGTGGCACGCCGAGGCCGAGAAGCGCGGTCTCCCCAACCTGAAGACCACGGTCGACGCCCTCCCGGCCCTCAAGGACCCCGAGGTCGTCGCGCTGTTCGACAAGTACAAGGTGCTCTCGCCGCGCGAGCTCGAGAGCCGCTACGAGATCTACCTCGAGCAGTACGTCAAGACGGTCGCCGTGGAGTCCAAGCTCGTCGTCAAGATGGCGAAGACCACCATCCTGCCCGCGGCGCTCACCTACCAGAAGCAGCTCGCCGACACGGCCGCGTCCGTCAAGGCCGCGGGCGTGGACGCCGACGTCAGCCTCTTGAAGGACGTCTCCGCCCTCACCGCGAAGCTCTCCGGCGCCATCGCAGCGCTCGAGAAGGAGATGGCGCACGAGGGTGGCTCTTCGTCGCTCGACCACGCGAAGCACTACGCTCACGGGGTCCTGCCGGCGATGCTCAAGGTCCGCGAAGCGGCGGACGCGCTCGAAGGCGTGGTGGCCGACGACGTGTGGCCGCTGCCGACCTACCAGGAGATGCTCTTCATCAAGTGACGAGCGTCCCCCGTTAGGAGCACAGAGCAGTCATCGGCCCCGGCGGAGCGATCCACCGGGGCCGAGCTGCATTCGAGCCAAGGCATAAACGTTGCACCCGTGGGGGTGAGTTTCTCGGACAAGGAGCACCCCCCATGAAGTTTCTCAACCCCCGAATCCACGGCTACGTGGACTACGCCTCGGTCGCGCTCCTCGCGCTCGCGCCGACGCTCTTCGCCTTCGGCGGCGTGGCCGCGGCCATCTGCTACATCGCGGCCATCGGCCTTTTGGGATTGAGCCTCTGCACCGCCTATCCGCTCGGCATCGCTCGCCTCGTCCCGTTCACCGTCCACGGAGCGCTCGAGTTCGGCGCTTCGATCGCGTTCGTCGTTGCACCCTGGCTGTTCGGGTTCGACGTGACCGCGTCGGCGCGAAACTTCTTCATCGTGTTCGGGATCGCGTTGTTCGGTCTGTACATGATCACGAACTACAAGGCCGCTGACGCGTACCGAGCAGAGCCGAGGATGCCGCACAGCGGTACCGGACTCTCCACGTGAGCACGAGTTGAGCGCCAAGGCTGCCGCGGTTGTGTCAGGCTTCCGCGGTGACACCGGTGCTCCTCGTTCACGGCATCTGGAACAGCGGGCGGCAGTTCGACGCGATGGCGCGCGCGCTCGAGCGATCCGGCGTAAGGACGATCGACCGGATCGACCTCTCGCCGAACTCGGGCGCGGCGCCGCTGCAGGAGCTGGCGAAGCAGGTGCTGGAGCGGGCGGAGCAAGTTCGCTCGCAGGCCGCGGCGGAGCGCATAGACCTCGTCGGCTTCAGCATGGGCGGCCTGGTGTCTCGGTATTTCATCCAGCGCCTGGGAGGCTCGAACCTGGTGCGCCGGTTCGTCTCGATTTCTGCGCCCCACCGGGGCACCCTCACGGCGTTCGGCTTGGGGCACGCCGGAGTGCGAGACATGCGGCCGGGGAGCGCCTTGCTCCGGGAGCTCGACGGCGCGGACAGCGCTTGGGGCGCGGTGGAGGTCCACTCACTGTGGACGCCGTTCGATCTGATGATCGTCCCGGCGACGAGCTCACTGCTTCGCGACGCGCGATCGAACCAAGCGTTTCCGGTCCCGCTCCATCGCTACATGCTGACCGACGCTCGAGTCGTGGCGAGAGTGGTCGAGCTCCTGACTGCGTAGCGCCGCTCGCCAGCGTCGGTCAGAGGAGGGTTCGCCGCTGCCGCTCGGACGGACCGTCGCTCCGACCGCCCGCGGAAGCCTGCGCGCACGGCGTGAATCTCCGCGGCGCCGTGCGAGAGCCCGCGCTGCCGGTGACCGAGGATCTGGTAGCTTTCATCGCCATGACTCCCGAGGAAGGATTCATGAGGCAGGCGCTCGAGCTTGCGCGCGAGAACCTGACGTTGCGGCGAGGCAAGCCGTTCGGCGCGGTGTTGGTGAGGGACTCCGCCGTGATCGCGACCGGAGTGAACGAGACGCTCTCGAGCGGCGATCCGACGGCGCACGCCGAGATGCAGGCGATTCGCGAGGCGAGCCGAGTCTACGGTCTCCAGCGCCTCGAAGGATGCACCCTCTACGCGAGCGGTCACCCGTGCCCGATGTGCCTGGGCGCCATACACATGACCGGGGTGAGCGCGGTCTTCTACGCGTACTCGAACGAGGCGGCCGAAAGCTACGGACTCTCTACGGCCAAGGTCTACGCCGAGCTCAAAAAGCCGCTCGAGGCGCAGTCGCCCCCCCTTCGCTGCCTGCCTCTCCGGTTGCCCGGCGAAGACCTGTACGAAGCCTGGCGCAGCCTCACCGACGAAGTGACGGTGCGCTGAGACGCGCGCCTAGGACCGGCTCTAAGTGCTACACGGGAAATGCGCGCAGAAGGTCGAGCCGGGGTTGCTGCCCTCGAGCGCGCGCAAGGTGTTCCGGAGGCTCGTCGAGAGCGTGAGAGAAAGCACCAGATCCGCAGAGGCGGTCGACGTCGAGTCGATCCAGCCCACTACGAGCCAGCGGTTCCAGAACGAGCTCGTCGTGAGTGAGACGGCGTTGTTCCAGGCGTTCTGCCGAGCCGTCGACATGCCGTCGGAGAGGAATAGCTCGTCGGCGGGGCCGAGCGCGGCGTCGACCGCCGCGTAGTTGCTGCCGTAGAGCGAGCCGAGCGCGGCGATGATCTCGTCTCCGACCTCGGCGAGCACGTCGTTCACGCGCGTGTGATCGAGGTAACGACTGGTCGTGTTGGGCGAGATCTTCACGCGCTCGATGGTGAAAGGCAGATCGAAGTTGATGTGCGCGTTCATCCCGAGGAGCGCGTCCTGGATGATGAGCGTGTTGCCGCTCTCCGCTGCGTCGAAGGCGCGGCGCCACGGCGTCGGGACGGCCCCGGTGTTGCCGACCTCGTAGTCGTGGAGCGCCTTTCGGTAGTGGTTCGCGAACTCGGTTTGGTAGCTCTGCATCCACGCGGTGTTCGTGTAGTCGCCGCCGTCGATGCTCTCGGCCATGCGCAGGGTGGTGAGCGTGTACACGCTCGCGAAGATCGCGCGCCGGTCGCCCGCCGCGACGAAATGTTCCTCCAGGCACGCGAGGCCATCGTAGGCGGCCCAATGCGAAGTGTACGGGGCGTTGGTGAGCGTCGCGACGTCCGTGTCGGTGCAGTACGAAGCCCGGGCGTGCGACGCGACCAGCGAAGAGCCGAGCGCCACCGCCGCGAACGTCGCAAGATGCCCTCTTCCTTTTCGACGAGCCATGAAATACGAACTCCTCCGCCGGCCTTCCCTGCCGAGCGCGGGAGAGGATGCCAGGGTTCGTTTCGGATGAGAAGCTCGATTCTGGCGGGGATGACGAGCGCTGTCACACCATCCCGAGCGGCTTATTCTAGGAAGGCCTCGGGGATGACGGCTTCGGATTCTTGGCGCGCGAAGACGATGGTGTCCGTGCTCTCGCTCGGTATGAGCAACGTCAAGGTGTCCCCGTCGAGCGTCACGTCCGCCGTCGCGACGTCGATCAACGTGATGGTGTCGCCCTCGAAGTAACCCGTGGAGTGATAACCCTTCACCAGATCGCAGAACAAGGTCACCCGA
>JAEZYO010000155.1 GCA_023419055.1 Pseudomonadota bacterium
GTTGCGCACGGCCTTCACGATGCCCATGCGGAGCCCGTTCTCGTGGGTGCCGCCGGACCCCGTGGGGATGCCGTTGACGTAGCTCCGCAGGCGCTCCTCGGTGCTCTCGGTCCACTGGAACGCGACCTCGATGCGGACACCGTTCTCTTTCGAGAGCACGAACGGCGCTTCGTGCACGGGCTTGGCCTGCGCCTCCTGAACGATCTTCTTCAGGTACTCGGCGATGCCTTCCGCGTGGTGAAACGTGTACTTCTGCTTGTTGACGTCGTCGTTGAAATTGACCTTCACCCCGCGGTGCAGGTAGCTCGCCACCTCGAGGCGATCGCGGATGGTGTCGGGGTTGAAGTCGATCTTCGGGAAGATGGTGGGATCGGGCCGGAAGTAGACGCTCGTGCCGGTGCCGCGAGCCGCGCCGAGCTTCTTCAGCTTCCCGGTGGGCTTGCCGGTCCGAAACTCCATCTCCCATTCGGCGCCCTCGCGCTTGACCTTCACGACCACGCGCTGCGACAGCGCGTTCACGACGGACGCGCCGACGCCGTGGAGGCCGCCCGAGGTCTTGTAGTTCTGGCCCTCGAACTTCCCGCCCGCGTGGAGCGTCGTGTACACGATCTCGAGCGCGGGCTTCTTGAGCTTGGGGTGGACGTCGATCGGGATGCCGCGCCCGTTGTCGACCACGGTCACGGACTCACCGTCGGAGTGGAGCGTGACCGTGATCTCGCTCGCGTGGCCGTTCATGGCCTCGTCGACCGAGTTGTCGACGATCTCCCACACCAGGTGGTGCAGCCCCGCCGAACCCACGCCGCCGATGTACATGCCGGGGCGCTTGCGCACCGGCTCGAGGCCCTCGAGGACCGAAATGTCCTTGGCTGTGTAGTTTTCGGCCATCGGCTAGTTCTCCAGCGTCGCCGGCGCTTCCGGCGGTTGGGGCACGACCTTGGTCAGCGAGCCACGTTTGATGACCTCGCGGCCGCGGCCCCCTCGCCCCGAGAGCTCGTACTTGGCGGGCGAGACCTTTTGCTCGCCGCCCATCGAAGTCTCGACCACGAGCCCGTCGTCGTCTTGGGCCACCGCCTTGAAGCCGATCAGCTGATCGTCGTCTTCGAGCTTCAGCAGCATGACGCCCTTGCCCGGGCCGGTCAGGAAGTTCACCTCGTCCACGTTGCAGAGCAGCGCTCTTCGCGCGCGAGAGACGGCAATCAGGGTCGCCTTCTTCTTCACGAACGACGCGCCCACGATCTGAGCGCCCTCCGCTGGCTTGGCGAAGCGGCGCCCCGCGCGCGTGCTCGGCTCCACGAACGGAGCGAGGCTGAAGCAGAGGGCGAAGCCGTCGCTCGAAGCCGCGACACCGTAGTTCTTCGGGCGCTTGTCGCTCGGTGGCAGCGCGCCGAGGTCGCCGGCCACCCGCGGATCGAGCGAGAACGCGGCGACGATGCGCTCGCCGTCCTTGAGCTTGAAGAGCTTCTGGATCGGCTCGCCGTAGCCGGTGGTGGCCGGGATGTCGATGATGCGGCTCGTGTAAGCCGTGCCGAAGTTCGAGAGGAACACGATGCTCGCCTTGGTCGAGCCGGCGACCACCGCGAGGACGGCGTCGCCTTCGCGGAGGCGCGTGCTCGCCGGATCCTTGATCTCTTTCTGACGCTTCACCCAGCCGTCCACCGTGACGAGCACGTGGTTGTCCTCGGCCACGATGAGCTCCTGATCGGAGAACTCCGCCTCGGCCTCGATCTCCTCGATCAGGGTGCGGCGCTTCGCGTCTCTACCGAGCTCCGCGAGCACCGCCTTGAGCTCGTCGCGCACGATCCCCCAGCGGCCCTTGGACTCCTCCTCGTCGAGGAGGGCGCGGATCTCCTTCGCGCGCTTGCGCTTGTCCTTGAGCTCCTTCTGGATGACGAGGATCTCGAGGCGCGCGAGCCGGTAGAGCTTGAGCTCGAGGATGGCGTCGGTCTGATCTTCGTCGAGCGAGAACTTCTTCATGATCGCGCGGGCAGCGTCGGCCTTGCCCTCGGACTGGCGGATCATCTTGATGATCTGGTCGAGCGCGTCGAAGACGGTCTCGAAGCCCTCGAGGATGTGCATCCGCTTCTCGAGCGCGCGGAGCTCGTGCGAGAGGCGCCGCGTCACGACCTCGAGCCGGAAGTGGAGGAAGTGCCACAGCATCGAGCCGAGGTCGAGGCGCTCCGGGCGCCCCACCTCCGGGTTCTCGGTCGGGACCAGGCATGTCAAATTGACGGCGAAGTTGGTCTGGAGCGGCGTGTTCTTGAAGAGGTACGCGAGCACCTTCTGCTCTTCGGCCTCTTTCTTGAGCTCGAGCTCGATGCAGACGTCGTCGGTCGAGATATCCTTCACGTCGACGAGCAGCGGCATCTTGCGCGCGAGCGCGATTTCCGCGATGCGCTCGACGAGCTGAGCCTTGTTCACCGCGTACGGGATGCTCGTGATGTGCACGGTCTTGGTGCTCTTGCCCTCTCCCGCGAGCTTCCACGTTCCGCGCACCTTGATGACGCCCTGACCGTTCTCGTAGACCTGCTTGATCTCCTCGGTGCTGGAGACGATTTGCCCCCCGGTCGGGAAATCCGGGCCCTTGATGGTTCGGCAGAGCTCGCGTGTCGAGAGCTGCTTGCCCTCGAGCAGCGCGTCGAGCAAACGGAGCGCCGCGTTCGTCACCTCTTCCGGGTTGTGCGGAGGGATGTTCGTGGCCATGCCGACGGCGATGCCGGTCGCGCCGTTGATGAGAAGGTTCGGCAGCCGCGACGGCAGCACCACCGGCTCGAACTTCGTGCCGTCGTAGTTCGGGCGGAAGAGAACCGTGTCGTTCTCGATTTCCTCGATCACGCGCGAGGAAACGGCGGTGAGCCGGCACTCCGTGTAGCGCATGGCGGCCGCGGGGTCGCCGTCCATCGAGCCGAAATTGCCGGAGCCGTCCACGAGCGGCAAGCGCAGGCTGAACGGCTGCGCGAGCCTCACGAGCGCGTCGTAGATCGAGGCGTCGCCGTGCGGGTGATAGGAGCCCATCACTTCGCCCACCACGGTCGCGCATTTGCGGTGCTTGGCGTCGAACGTCAGGCTCCGCTGCCACATCGCGTAGAGGATGCGCCGCTGGACGGGCTTCATCCCGTCACGCACGTCCGGGAGCGCGCGGCTCGTGATGACCGACAGCGCGTAGTTGAGGTACCGGGTTTGAGCGACCTCGTGGAGGGCGACGCCGTCGGGGACGTTGCCCTCCGGGGGCTCCGCGCCGTCGTCTTTCCCGCCCTTGCGTCGCCGCGGCGGCTCGCCCGATGCGCCCTTCTCGGGGCGCGAAGCTTCGGCCGACCTGCCCTTGCTGGAGCCAGCCGGCTTACCCGAAGCGCCCTTTCCACTGTTGCGTCGCGTGGCCAAAGTCTACTTTTCCGTCTCCGAGGCCGGTCGAGCGCGAGCTCGCCGGCGGGGTGATTCGCTAAGGGGTTCGAGCCGTAAAGTCAACTGGAGCTATGCTCGGCCCTGTGGCTAGGACGGCACGCTGGCTCGGCCTATCGGCGGCGCTGGCGGCGCTCCCAGGCTGCCGCTGCTCCGACCCGGACCCTGGTGCCGTGGGCGAGGATGCGCACGCGGTGGCCTGCCGGTCTGCCTGCGCCGGGTACTTCGGCGCCGACTGCGGCACCCGGAGCGAGTCGCCTACGGACCGCGCGGAGTGCCAGGAGTCCTGTGAGAAGCGCAGCGCGCTGTCCACGCGCGCCGGTTGCGGCGCGGTGAGGCGCAGCTTTCTCGACTGCATGTCGCGCGCGACCTTGAGCTGCGAGGTCGTCACCACCCCGCCGTCGGTGGCCCTCGAACGAGCCGAGGGGGCCGCAGCCTGCCGGCCGGCGCTCGAGGCGCTCTCGGCCTGCGACGCGCCATGTCGTGACCCGGGCACGGTCCACCTCGGCGAGATCCCGGAGGAGCGGAGCTTCGTCGAGCTCGTTCGCAACGGCTGCGACGGCTGCCCCGAGAAGCTCGTAGCCGGCGCCTCCGAGGGCTCGCCCTGCCAGGCGGCGCGGGTCTGCGCGCAACACTGCTGCGGGTGCGACGGAGGGCCGGCGAGCTACCTCGTGCGCGCGTGTCTCGGCGGGCAGTGCGCCGGCAGGGAAGCGGCTTGTCGCGAGGCGCCGCGCGTTTCCTCGCAGCGGCCCTGCGGCGGGTGAAGGCGGTCTACGGCGTCTCGAAGGCGCCGAGATCAGGCGCCGTGCCGTTGAACGGTAGCCCGACCTCCACACCGCGATTGACCAGGGCGCTCGTCGGCACGAGACGCAAGAAATCATTCTCCGGGAGCGAACCGTCCGGGCCGCGCGCGGCCGCGCCGAGTGACGTGTCGAGGCTCAGAAAATCCGCCTCGGTCACCGAAAAGCCGTCGTTCCACGAGTTGTTCTGCTGAAGGGCATTGGCGATCGAGTTCGACGCGCCGAGCGACACATTGTTCTTGAGATCGTGCTGTTGTCCCGAGTTCACGGGATTGCCCATGCCGAAGTTCGTGCCGTTCTTGTAGGCGGTCGAGTTGTAGATCGTGATGCCGCCGCTGTTGTTGTTCTGGTCGAAGCCTTTGACCACGTTCTCGAAAGCGGTGCACTCCGTCAGCTCGTGGTTCGCCTGAGCCATGTTGCCGCCGACCTTGAAGCCGTTCCCGTTGCCGTCGAAGCCGCCGTACTGCCAGACGTCGACGCCGTTCCTGAACGCCGAGCAACGCTCGAACGTCACCGTCTCGGGGCTGTCGAACGCGTCGAATCCGTCGTCCGAGTTCTCCCAGGCTCGACAACCGATGAAGCGATTGCCCGGACCCTGCGTCTGCTTGGGGCCGAAGCCGTCCGCCATGCCGCCGAACTTCTTCGGGTCGTAGTTGCGGTAGGCGTCCGAGTTGATCACGGTGGTGTAGGCGCCGCCCTCGTTGATCTCGAGGCCCGTGTTGCGGTTGTCGTGGAAGGTGCAGTTTTCGAAGGTGTTGTGCTGGCCCGTGACGTACACGCCTTGATAACCGGCGCGGGTGACGTCGACGTTGCAGAAGTACCAGTGGCTCCCCGTCACGAGAAAGCCTACCGAGTCCTGCACCCACGCTTGCTCGGGAAACGAAAAGTCGAACTCGGCTCGTCCGCCGTCCCCGACGACGCGAATGGGCTCTCCTTCTGCGCCGACCTGGGCGAGCTCGATCGTGTTCTTGGTGTCGGCCTGGTAGGGGATCTCGTAAGTTCCAGGCTCGAGGAGCAGCGTGTCGCCAGCAGCAGCGAGAGAGCGCGCCGCCATGAAGTCGAGCGCCGAAGCGAAGCTCGTTCCGTCGGCGGTCGAGCTACCGGTGGGAGACACGTAGTAGATCCGGCCGGAGCCTGGGCCAGTCTTGCAGGCTGCTCCGAGGGCGCCGCCCGACCCCGCCGCGCCGCCCGCCGGCATGCCACCTGCTGCAACGGTTCCGCCGGCGCCTCCAGCGCCGGCGACGCCGCCGCTCGAGTTGGTGGAGCCGCCTCCGCCTACGGCGCCGCCGCCCGAACCACCCGCGCTCGGCGACGCTCCACCAGCGCTCGTCCCCCCAGGGCTCCCACTTCCGCCCGTGGCATCG
>JAEZYO010000159.1 GCA_023419055.1 Pseudomonadota bacterium
TTCTTCGACCGAGGAGCTCGGCGCCGTGAGGTCGATTTCGTAACCGGTAGGGCTTGCAGGGGGAGCGTTGCTCCCCCCGCACCCTACGACGACGAGCGCCAGGGCGGCGAAACCCCGGCGCGCGTCACTCACTGACCGGCTTCCTTCAAGGCCTTGTTGATGACCTTCTTGAAGGCCTGCGTGGGCTGCGCGCCCGACAGGTAGTAGCCGTTGATCACGAAGCCCGGCGTACCGTTGATGCCGGCCTTCTCGCCGATCGCCGCGTCCGCGTCGACTTTGGCCTTGTGCTTGCCGGAATCGAGCGCGGCCTTGAACTTCGTCACGTCGAGCCCGATCTCACCCGCGAACTTCTCGAGGTTCTCCTTCGAGAAGGCGCCTTCGCTGCCCTGGGCCTCGAAGAGCTTGTCGTGCATGGCCCAGAAGCCGTTGTTGCCCTTTTGCGCGAACGCTTCCTGGGCGGCTTCGGCGGCGAGAGGAGCTTCCTTGTGGAACGGCAGCGGGAGATGGCGCCACACCACCTTGATCTTGTTGCCGTACTCCTTCTCGATCTCCTTCATCGTCGGGTTCACGCGCTTGCAGAAGGGGCACTGGAACTCCGAGAACTCCTGGATCACGACCTTGGCGTTGGCGCCGCCCTTGAAGGGGCTGGACGCGTCGGGAGCAGGAACTTCCTTCTTCTCGGGGGCGGCCGGCTCCTTGCCTTCCTTGGTAATCTCCTCGTAGATCTTCGCCTTCGGCGTGCCCTTGGCCACGAGCGCCTTCGCCTTCGCGAGCTGCGCGTCGATCGCGGCCTTGAACTTGTCGAGCGGCTGAGCGCCGGAGAGGCGCACGCCGTTGATGAAGAAGTGCGGGGTACCACGAGCCTGGAAGTCGGCAGCCTGCTCCATGCTCTGGTCGATCTTCTGCATGTACTTGCTGTTCGGGTTGTCGATGCCCGCCTTCACGGTCTCCCAGCTGATGCCGAGCTTGTCCGCGATCGCCTTGAGATCATCGTCCTCGAGCTTGGGCGCGCTGTCGAAGATCGCCTTGTGGGCTTCCCAGAAGCCCTTGTCGCCCTTCTTCTCGTAAGCGACGAGACCGAGCACGGCGGCGGGCTTGGCGCGCGGGTGGAACGGCAGGGCGTTGTCCTTCCAGACGAAGCGAACGTCGTTCGGATAGGCTTCCTGGACCTGAGCGAGCGTGTCCTCGACGCGCTTGCAGAACGGGCACTGGTAGTCCGAGAAGATGACGAGGGTGACGAGCGCGTCCTTCGGGCCCTTGACCGGATCGTCGGCGAGGACGGGCACCTTCCACACGGAGGTGTCCTCTTCGGGCGCTTCCCGCTTCGCGTCCTTGTCGCCCTTGTCCGGGGCCGCCTGCTGGTTCTTGTTGGTGAGGGCGACGTAGACCTCCGACGGCTTGGTCCCGGAGGCGACGAGCTTCTGCGCCTCGGCGAGCTGCGCGTCGATCACTTCCTTGAACTTGTCGAACGGCTGCGCCCCGCTCACGGTCACGCCGTTGATGCGGAACGCGGGGGTGCCGGTGGCGCCCACCTTCTTGGCCATCGCCATGTCCTCGTCCACCTTCGCCGCGTACTTCTTCGCGCCGTAGGCGTCCTTGAACTTCTTGGCGTCGACGCCGGCCGCGACGGCCCACTTCTCGAAGTTCTCGTCGTTCAGCCCCTGCTGGTTGGCGAAGGCCGAGTCGTGGAACTTCCAGAAAGCGTCGCTGCCGCCGAGCGCGAACACCGTGGCGGCCGCCTCGTGCGCCGGACGCGCCTGCTTGTGGAACGGCAGCGGCTGGTGCTTCCAGACGATGCGCACCTTCTCCGGGCCGTAGGTGTCCTTGATCTGCTTGATCGTCGGACCGACGCGGGAGCAGAACGGGCACTGGAAGTCACTGATCTCCACGATCGTGACGGGCGCGTTCGGGCTGCCCCAGGTCGGGTCGTTGGCCGTGACCGGCACGCTGGCCGCGCTGTGGTCGGCGCCGCCCGCGGACAGGCCTTCCTTGGTGATGTCCCCACCACCCTTGTTGTCGATACCCCACATCAGGAACATGCCGGCGATGAAGCTCAGCAAGAACCCGACGATTGCGGTTCCCTTGTTCATGGTCGAACTCCTAAAGATTCGATTCTTCTGTACGTGTTTCTGACGAACGAACGGATTCGGAGCGCGGCGGTGAAAATCCACCCCAGTTCGCGCTCCTTGCGAACGAGTTGACGGCGACCCCGCTTAGCGGACGCGGAGCCGCCGGACTACGGACGGGTGATGTTCAGGCCGCGCGTGGCGGCCGATAGATCGAGTCCGCGAACCCGGCGGGCAGCGCCGGGACATCGGCCTCGACGAATTGCGCGGGCGCGACGGGAGCGCTCGGCAGGTAAACGAGAGCGGGCCACGCGCGGAGCGGGCCGTCGTCTCGGGTGATCGAAGACGGACGTGGAGCGTCCGAAGGCGCCTGATCGAGCGCGGCCTCCTCGAACGGACACGGAGGAGAGACCCGGTCGAGGACCAGGTTCTTGCTCGGCATGATGATCGGGGGCGCCGCGATGCTCTCCGCGTGCTCTCCGCACATGGGCACGACTGCCGCGCGGGCGTGAGGCGCAACCAGCACGACGACGGTAGCGGCGAGCGCCACCATCAACAGCCGGAAGCTAAACCCAAGCTCACGCATCGTCCGAAGGCGGGAGTCTTTTACAAGGTCCCGGCCCCGCGCAACAAGCCGGTGCTCTTTTCCATTCCCTGTGATTCGGCGACCGCGAGCACGGTCCGTTAGCCGATTTCTTTGCCTACATCATGCGACATAGGCACCATGCCCCCATGCAGCTCCCCGGCACCGAGCACAACTCACCGAAATCCCAGGATAATTCGGAAGGGCAAGAGGGCCTCCCCCGGCCGTTCGAGCGCTATACGCTGCTCCGCCGCGTGGCTCGCGGGGGCATGGGTGAGGTCTATCTCGCGGCGAGCGGCGGCATCGAGGGCGCCGAGCGGCCGGTGATCGTGAAGCTGATTCGCCGCGATCACGAGGCGGACGCCTCGTTCCTCGCTCGCTTCCTCGACGAGGCCCGCATCCAGGCGCAGCTGCAGCACCCGGGGGTCGCGCAGATCATCGAGGCCGCCAACGACGGCGCCGGCAAGCCGTACGTGGTGGTCGAGTACATCGAGGGCCGGAACCTCGCCGACGTCCGTAGCCGCACCGGCCAGCTCGGCGTGCGGGTCGCATGGCCGGAAGCCCTGGCGGTCGCCTGCGCGCTCGGCTCCGCTCTCTCTCACGTGCACGAGCGCACCGACGCTGCCGGTAAGCCGCTCGAGATCGTGCACCGCGACTTGAGCCCGCAGAACGTGATGGTGAGCTACGACGGTGACGTCAAGCTCATTGATTTCGGCACTGCTCGCGGCGAGAACCGGCGCTGCCACACCATCTCCGGCATCGTCTTCGCCAAGCCCGGCTACGTGGCGCCGGAGGTCGCGAACAACCACCCTGGCGGCGTGCCCGCGGATCTCTATGCGTTCGGCGTCATGCTCTGGGAGCTCATCGCCGGGCGCCGCTTCCTGGTCGGGGAGGCGTCGGTGCACCTCGCCGCCGTGGGAGCCGGCCGGCGCGTGCCGAGCCCGATCGCTCAGGCCGCCGGCGCTCCGCTCGAGCTCGACGCCGTGATCGCGAAGCTTACCGCCACGAACATCGAGGACCGCTACCCCTCGGCGCGAGAGGCGGTGCTCGAGCTCGTGCGCCTGCTGCAGCGCGCCCCGAGCCAGGCTGACGGCGATCGCAGCGTGCGCGGTCGCATCGCGCACTTGATGCGCCGGCTCTATCCGTCGGAGCCGACGCGCTCGCGCGCCGAGTTCGCCCGCCTGGTCGCGGAGGCGCGCGCCCTCCCGCCGCCCAAGCAGATCTTGCCGGCCTCGCCGGAGCCGCCTCCGGCGGAGCCCGTGGACGAGTCGCTCTTGCCGGGCACGCGCTATCGCATCGAGAGCGAGCTCGGGCGCGGCGCGAGCGGCGTCGTGTACAAGTGCGTGCACCTCGATCTCGGGCGCCCGGTCGCGCTCAAGGTGCTGCACGAGACGGGCGACGCGCTGTCGCTCGAAGGGTTCCGCGCCGAAGCGCGCGCCATCGCGAACCTCGATCACCCGCACCTGGTGCGCCTGTACGAGTTCGGATTGACGAGCGACGGCCGCGCTTTCTACGCGATGGAGCTCCTGGAAGGCGAGACGCTCGCGAGCAAGCTCGCGCGCGAAGGAGCGCTGCCCTGGCAGGACGCGATCGAGCTCATCCTGCAAGCCTCCGGCGCCGCCGACGCGGCGCACCGCGCCGGGGTCGTGCACCGCGACATCAAGCCCGAGAACCACGTGCTTTCGCGCGACGGGGAGCTCAAGCTGCTCGACTTCGGTGTCGCCAAGGCCGAAAACGAGATCGAGCGCGAGAGCGCGGACGAGGCGCTCGTGCTGGTCGGAACTCCGGAGTACATGGCGCCCGAGCAGGCTCGCGGTGGAGAGGCGGACGCGCGCAGTGACGTCTACGCGCTCGGCGCCGTGCTGTACGAGCTCTTGACCGGCCGACGCCCATACCAGGCAGAGAGCACGGTGCTCTTGCTCGAGCAGAAGTCGTCGCGCGATCCGGAGTCGTTCGCGGTGGCGGCGCCCGACCGGCGCTTCGCGCCCGCGCTCGAGGGCCTCGTCCTGCGCGCGCTGGCTCGCGATCCCGCCGCGCGCTTCCAGAGCGCCGCCGAGCTCAGGCAAGCGTTGATCGAGGTGCTGCATCGTCCGTCGCGAACTCCGGCTCGCCGGCGCGCCGCGCGGGTGATCGCCTCGACGGTCACGCTCTCCGTCAGCATCGTCCTCGGCGCCGCGGTCGCGCAGCCCGCTGCTCGCGCCGAGCTCGCTCACGCGCTCGGATCCGTTTCAGCGCTCGCCCGCGCCGCCGGCGCTCGCCTCTCCGTTCATTCGATCGGGTCGCGCGGCAAGCCGCCTGCGTCGGTCGCGCCCGCGGAGCAACCGAAGCTCGTCGCCGCGATCGCTCCCAGCG
>JAEZYO010000982.1 GCA_023419055.1 Pseudomonadota bacterium
GCCACTCGCCGGTTGACCCGCTGCGCTGCCGCCCGAGCTCGTTCCGGCGCTCCCAGCCTCGTTGCCGCCACCCCCGCTGCTGCAGCCGTAGGCGCTGGTGACAATCCCCACGAGAGCGAAGCAACCGGCGGACAGGAGACGAGGAAATGACATGATGCAAGAGCTCCCGATCTCGGAACGGATCCGTGGCGACTACCTGCTGGAGCTTCCGCAGCGGCCGCGCGCTGTCCGTCACGTGACACACGCGCGCCGTCCCCACGGAAGCACCAAGAGGCACGAACTCGGCTGTCAGCGAATCTACACCGCGAGACTCGGCTTCGTACAGAAAAAATCTTTCAGACTGCCACTCATCATGGTCTTGAATCAAGCGCGTTCCCGGCTCGCACCTCCTCGCAGCTTGCGTCACCAGGGCGCCGCGGTAGCGACCTTCAGGGCTTTCCGCTTACAGGTAAGATAGTAGGAACATCGATGAATCACTGCCGCACGGAAGAAGTCGAGCGGCTACGATGAGCAGGATGCATCGAGTCATTTCTGCCGTTTCAGCCGCGCTCTTCGCCTTCGGCTGCTATTCGGCAGACAACGACGACGAAGCAGGAACGGAGTCGACCGGCGGCACCGAGGCGGGCGGCAGCACGAACGGAACCGGCGCTTCGAACAACGACGGCGGGAGCGGCGGTGTCACTTCTGGGAGTGGTCAAGGCGGCACCGCCGGCTCGAGTAGCTTTGGCGGAACCGGTGGCGCCGCCGACCAGGGCGGCACCGGAGGCTCGAGCGGCGCTACGGGGGCCGCGGGCTCGACCGCGGGCAGCTCCGGGAACGCGGGCGGCTCGAACGATTGCGCGATTGATAGCTACACGTTCGCCCATTCGCAGACGACGTCATCATGCGGCTTTCCGCTACCGGACCTCTACGACCAGAGCGTCGTCACGGTCTACTTCACCGTGAGCGGCAGCCAGCAGCCGCTCTGCCGTCACGCCGATTCACAAGGGTGCGCGCTCTCGGGCGGGTACTGGTGGGCCGGGAACGAGATCGCCCTCTGCGACGAGACCTGCGAGCTCCTCGACGTCGAGGGCGGAAGCTTCGTCGCGGTGCGCGGCTGCGAGAGCGAGTTCTGTAGCTACTGAAGGCGCCCGACTCAGGGCTGGAGCGCCTTGAGCTCGGGCTGCTGCGGATACGCCTTGGCCAACGCCTTGTGATACGGCTTCGCGCGCTTGTCGCCCGCGGCCACTAGCGCGCGAGTCACCATGATCTTGAGCGCGAGCGGAGCGGCGTCCGGCGGAAGATCGAGCTTCGCGATGCGGGCCGTCGCTTGCGCCTCGTGCTTCTCCGCGACGTCGATCGAGGCGAGGAGCCACGCCGTCATCGGCCCGAGCGTGCTCGGGTACTTGGCGACGAAGGTGCGCGCGTCGCCGGGCTTTTCCGCTGCCAGCAAGTCGTAGGTGCGCTCGAGCAAGAGCCCGACCGTCATGTTCGCCGAGAGCGCCTTCTCGCTCGCGGCGAGCGCCTCCGCCGGCTTCCCGCGGTAGCGCATCAGCCGCGCGAGCCTCAGGAGATGCACCGGGCGCTGCTCCTCGGCCGCCCGCGCTCCGAGGAGCTCCGCGGCGCGATCGAGGTTGCCCGTGTCGAGCGCCGCATCCACGGCGACAATCTCACCCCAGGGCACCGAAGGCTCCGCCATGCTCTTGAGAGCGTCGGCCTTGGGGTACTTGGTGCCGCGAAGCACGCCGGCGGCCACTCGCAACCCCTCGAAGGCGGGATCATTGGCCGCCTCCCCGAGCGCGGAGACCGCGCTCTCGAGATCGGCAGGCTCGAGCGACTCGTAGGCGACCGCTGCGCGGACCACCGCGACGTCGGGCGAGTTGGGTTCGAGCTGCTCCACCGCTTTCTGCGCCTCTTCGAGGCGCCCGCCGAGGAGCGCGACGCGCGCCGCCAAGATGCGAGCTCGCGGGTACAGCGCCGAGAAAGCGAGCGCGCGCAGCGCGGCTTTTCGGGCCAGCTGCTCGTTGCCGGTGTCGATCGCCAGGAACCCGAGCCTCACGGCGAGCGACGGCGTGTCGGCGAGCTCGATGGCGGAGCCGATCGCCTTACCCGCTCCATCCAGATCGCCCTTCTGCATCGCCTCCACGGCGGCGACCATCGCAGGTACGGCCGCGAGCGGAGCCGGCAGCTGCTTCGCGTCGTCGGGCTGAAGACGGGCCTCGGCGGGGAGCTCCGCAGCCCGATCGTGATCCACCACCCAAGAGAGCGCGGCGAGCGCGCGGGTCGTCGGCTGATCGCCGACGCGGCTCCGGAGCGAGTCGACGACCGGTTTTCCTTTGTCTTTGCCGAACTCGAGCAGCGCGAGCCGCGCCAGCATGAGCTCGGTGGGAGCGAGATCGGGAGCGAGCGTTCGCGCCGCTTCGTAGCGCTCGATGGCGCGAAGATCTCCCGCGCGCTCGAGCACGGCTCCTGCGACGAGGTGGAAGTACGGATCGCGCCCTGCGTCCTTGTCCCAGCGCGGCAAGACGGCGGCGGCCCCCGCCAGATCGCCCTCGACCATGAAGCTCGCGATGCGGCCCACGACCACGTCTTTCTCCGCGAGCCCGACGGTCTGACCGCGGTGCACGGCGGCGTCGATGCCGCGAGACTCCTCGGCGAGGAGGAGCGCGCGAAGGACGCGGTTTTGGAGCCAGAGGCGAGCGGCTTTCTGGCTCAACGAGTCGAGCTCGAACGACTCGCTGAGCTTCTGATCCGTCGCGCGAAGGTCCGCGACCTTCCCGGTCTTGAGCAGCTTGTCGACGTCCGAGTTCAGCGCGACCGCTCGCGCCATCTTCTTGTCGCGGACGTCCTTCGCGTAGAAGTAGCCGCCGACGCCGCTCCCGGCGACCAGCGCGATCGCGACGGGCAGGACCCAGATCCCGCGCGACTTCTGGCGCGGCGCGGCTTCCCACGCCGGCTTCACCCCGCCCTTGGGCTCGAAGATGCCGACGCGCGCGAGGTGCTCGAGCACGACTTGCGGCGCCGGGTTGCGATCGTCGTAGCGCCGCGTGGGCGCCGAGCTCTGCGTTCTAGACTCCGGCGGCATCAGCGCCGCGAGCGGCGGAGGCGGCGTCGACACGGGCATGAAGCCCGTGGGCGGTGGAGCGGACGAGGGGACCACGCGCGCCGGCGCAACCGCGAGCGGCGTCAGCGCCGACTCGGCCGCTCGCGCGACCTGAGGGGCCGCGGGGCGTGACGGCGCCGGCACGGGCGCGAGCACGGGCGCGACCGGCGCGGGCTTGGGTGCAGGCTTGGGATAGGCGGGCTGCGCGGCCATCGCGAGCGGCGTGGCCATCGCGGCGGCGGCGCCTCGGTGCCCCGCGCGAGCCTCGAAGGGAGAAGGAGACAGGCTCGTCACCGCTTCGTGATCGAACACGTCCTTACGAGCCGCCACGCCGTGCTTCGAGGGCATCACCACTTGGGGTGGACGGTGCGAGCTCGGCGGCGGCGAAGACGCCGTGCCCTGAGTAGGAGGCGCGACGCCGATGATGGTGCGCGCGCGTGCCGGTCGCGTCGGCGGATCCGGGATCGCCTCGACTT
>JAEZYO010000200.1 GCA_023419055.1 Pseudomonadota bacterium
CGCCGACCCCAAAGCAGCGGAGCCGTTCTTCGATCGGCTCTTCACTGGCTTTCTCGGTCTCGAAAAGGAGGCCACCACGGAGGCGATCGCAGGTTGGCGCGGGCGCGGCACGCGCTTCTACCTCTACCCGGTAAGCGGCGGCTCGCTGCCGGGCGGACTCCAGCACGTGGCGTTCACGGCACGGAGCGCGGCGGAGGTCGACAAGTTCGGACGCTGGGCGACCGACAACGGGATCAAGCTCCTGAGCGGACCGAAGGCCTTCCCGGAGTACGGCGCGGGCTACTACGCGGCTTACTTCGAGGGCCCGGAAGGGATCCGACTCGAGTTCGTCTACTTCGTCGAGACGGGTCCCGAAGAGTTCTTGTGACCGCGCTCGCCGGGCGTGTCGTCGTCCGGCGCCACCGCACGTGATTTCGAGTAGCGTGCCGCAATCAAGTCTCGCGGGCCCGCTGCCCGCGACCGCCTTGCCGCGATCCCGCTGAGTCGCACATTCGTCGACGCGCTGTGCCGGCAACCTGGGCGCGCTCGAGCAAACGACGAGCGGCAGCCTCCTTGGGGGCCGAGCCGGCCCGCGCTCTCGGCAATGTTGAGCGAGCAGCTACCCAAGCGGCCTCGAAGCTGGCCTTCGACAACGACGGAACCCCAGAGTTCCTCGGCAAAACGCTCCTCTACCAAGCTGCGATCTTTCTTCGCCCCGGGAACCTCGTCCCGGAGGCGCTGTCAGTACCCAACGTCGCTCACCACGACGGACGGCTCGTTCGAGCGGGCGCCTCGCCCGGAAAAACGACCTTCCCCCACGTGGGGCTTTCGCAGTCGACGACGACGAGTCGCGTCGAGCGGCAGTCGTACGTCCACCCACTCGACCTCGATTTCGAAAGGAAGATCCCGATGGCACAACCCGTATTCTCGTTCCACTCCCCCGAAGCCCCCGCGGCAAACCCCGCGCTCCAAGGCTTTCGCCAGCAAGAAGCCCCGCGCGCCTCCCTGGGTCGCGCCTTGCCCCGCGAAGCAGGTGCTCGACACGGCTTCGTGCTCGTCAAGAGCGCCCCCGACGTGACCCCGGCCGAGGTCGAGCTGCTCGGCGTCGAGAGCGTCGAAGTGGTCGTCAGCTGGGGCGAGAACGTGCTCCACGTCGCGCACCTGACTCCGCCGAAGAACTTCAGCGTCGGCGAGGGCCGCGCGTGCGACTACCTGATCCCTTACGAGAAGCTCGGCACCGACACGTGCTCCTTGATCCAGGTCGAGAACGGCGCGGTCGACTTGCTCATCCCCGCCAACGCGCGCGGTCACGTCGAGTTCCCCGGCAAGAGCCCGGTCTCGCTCGACGAGGTTCGCGCTAGCGCCGCGCCCGATCCGCTCGGTGGGCACCGGCTGCGCGCCGTGAGCGGCATGCGCGCCGAGATCGCCGTCGGTGACGTCTCCTTCCGGGTCGGGCTCGTGAACGCGGGCAAGCCGGTCGCGCACGGAGTCGGCACGGGCTTCGACAAAGTGGCCGCCTCCTACTTCGGCGGCGCCTTCTTCGCGCAAGCCGCGATCATGGCAGCCCTCGCCGGCTTTACTCCGGACCTCGGCCTCACCGACGAGGAGGGGCTCGATCAGAATCGCTTGTTCACCATGCAGCAGTACCTCGACGCTTCGGCGGAGCGCGAGCGCCAGAAGGAGGAGCAGCAGACCGCCGACGGCCCGAGCGAACGCGAAGGTGGGACGGGCGAACGCGCCGCGGGTGAAGAAGGTCAGATGGGCAAGCCCAGCTCCCGCGAGAGCAACAAGAAGTGGGCGGCGAAAGGCCCGCAAGACAACCCCGATCCGCACCTCGCGCGCGAGCGCGCCCTCCGCGAAGCCACCGACTTCGGCATCATCGGCCTGCTCAACACCGGCGCCGCGGGCGATCCGAACGCGCCGACGTCCCCGTTCGGTCGCGACACCACGCTCGGCCGCGACGACGGCAGCGCCGAGGGCAACATGTGGGGCGACGAGATCGGCGATGCGTTCGGCTACGCCGGGCTCGGGCTCAGCGGTATCGGCGAGGGCGGCGGCGGCAAGGGGATCGGAGTCGGCCTCGGGCAGTTCGACTTCGGGCGCGGCGCGGGGCTCGGCAAGGGTGATGGCTTCGGCAACGGGATCGGTCGGCTGGGTGCGCGCGGTCACAAAACGACGAGCCCGAGTGTTCGCCCCGCAGGTCAGTCGATCGTGAGCGGCAGGCTGCCGCCGGAAGTCATTCAGCGCATCGTACGCCAGAACTTCGGCCGGTTTCGCATGTGCTACGAGCAGGGCCTCACGCGGAACCCGAACCTCGAAGGCCGGGTGGAGGCGCGCTTCGTGATCGGGCGTGATGGCGCGGTCTCGAACGTGATGAACGGCGCCTCCGATCTACCCGACGCCGCGGTGAAGGGGTGTGTGGTCTCGGCGTTCTACGGCCTGAGCTTCCCCGCGCCGGACGGCGGCGTGGTCTCCGTCACGTACCCGATCATGTTCACCCCCGGAGGTTAATGCCTCCGGGGACGGGGTGAGAGCGTGGGGGGCCCGGGGGTTCGGTGGGGGTTCGGTGATGGCCTAACCGCTCTTGGCGTCGAAGCGCAGCACCGACATGGGAGGCAGCTCTATCTCGATGGAGTTGCCTCCCACCTTTCTTGCCGGAAGCTCCCCGATCGCCTTCGGGTTCTTGGCGCTGAGCTCATACGGGACGACCGCCTGATCGGGCAGCTGAGCGCTCAGCTTGAGCTTGATTCTGGCGCCCTTCTTCGCCCGCTTGTTCAAGAAGACGAAGGAGAGCTTGTTCTTGTCCTTGGTCGAGCGCGTGACGAAGGCCTGAACGTCGTCCGGCTTGTCGACGGTCGAGGGGAGGAACAAGTCGCCGATCGCCGTGTGCTTGCCGTCCGGGTTCCGGAGCATCTTGAAGGCGAAGAAGACCGGGCTGTTCTTGCGCGGGTTCGCCCAGTAGTAGGCCATGTCGACGCCCTGCTGCGCGAACACGCGGAGCACCTCCACCTGGGCGACCGAGCCCGAGATGTCGTAGCCACCGTCCCAACCGGACCACTCGTACTCTCCGATCGAGAACTTCATGCCCGGGTTGCCCTCGTCGATCCAGCCCTTGATCATCGGCAAAATAGCGAGCTTGCCGCCGGTCTCCTCGCCCATCCAGGTGTCCTTCGTGCGCCACTCCGGATCCCACAGCGACTTGATGGACTCGATGCGAAACTCCATGACCTGAGGGTTATTGGTCTGCTCCTCCTTCGGCTTCTCGAGCGTCTTCATGTTCGGGTAGATGTGGACGTCGACGATGTCGATGAGCGCCTTGCCGTTCTTCTTCTTGTAGGCGCCCGCCTGCGCGAGCCACCACTTGAGGAACGGCGTCTTGCCGTGCTTCACGCCGTGCTCGGGTAGCCGGTCGCGCTCCCACTTGTCGTTGTTCTGGTACTTCACCCAATGCGCGTCTTTGGTGGAGTAGAAGTAGGCCGTCCAGCCCCAGAGCGCCGGACCCGCGAGCTGCACGTCCGGATCGATCTGCTTCAGCCGCGTCGCGTACGGCAGCATGTGGTTCCAGTAATCCTCGTAACCCATGTGGAAGCCGATCATGTCGCGGTGGCTGGTCCACCAGATCATGGGCTCGTTATCGAGGCAGACGTACTTGATCCCGCCCGCCGCGGCCTTGCCGAAGCCGCTTTTTTCGATGCTGTATTTCAACAGATCGGTCTGCTCTTCGACGCTCACCTTCTTGCCGTTGTGCGACTCGCCGGGCCTGATCAGGATGTCGGAGGTCTTGGGCTTGCCGTCGTCACCCATCACCGGTTTTCCGCTCTTGTCCTTCACCGCAAGCTTTCCGTTGCCCGCGTCCGGGCGATCGCCCGCGAACTCGGTCTGGTTCGGGTAGGCCTTGCGCGGGAAGCCGAACGAGGTGGCATCCTTCGCGACCCAGCCCATGGCCGGCAACGTGAGGTAGCTGTCGATGCCCCACTTCTTGTCGACCGGAAACGCCATGGCCCAGCGGTTCTGCTCGGGGTGCGGCGTCTCGGGGACCTTTCGGTTCTGGAAGAACCAGTCGTGGCCGAGGCTCGTGAAGCCGGTCTTCCAGTCGTAGGGTGAGTTCTCGTTGCCGCCGATGCGGCGCGTGGTGACGCCCATCTCGTGGAGCATCTCCTGATCGCCGAAGGAGACGCCGTAAATGTACGGGTTGATGGGCTTCGTCGCGGCGGCGAGATCCACCGTCACGCTCACGTCGACGACGTCACCCGCGAGCTTCTGTGGCTGCCTCTGCTCGGGCCGTGA
>JAEZYO010000209.1 GCA_023419055.1 Pseudomonadota bacterium
GTGCACGGTGGCGAGCGCGCTGGAGGAGGCGGGGCACGCGGTCACGTTCCTGGACCTCACGTTCTCGAACCAGCACCCCCGCGCGGTGGTCGGCGCGATCCGGCGGCACGAGCCCGACGTGATTGCCGTCACGATCCGCAACATCGACAACTGCAACTTCGAGCTGCCGCACTTCTACCTCGAAGCGATCCGCGACGAGGTCATCAGGGTCGCGCGTGAAGCGCGGCCTTCGGCAAAGATCGTGATCGGCGGCAGCGCCGTCAACGTATCGCCGGCCGACTGCTTCGAGTACCTCGAGGCGGACTTCGCGATCGTCGGCGAAGGAGAGGAGGCCATGGTGCGCCTGCTCGCGGCGCTTTGCGGGGCCGAACCGCTCGCCTCCGTGCCAGGCCTGCTCGAGCGCGGGCGCCGCAGCGACAAGCTCTTGCCCATCCTGGACACCGGGCGTCTCGCCAAGGGTGAACCGCTGACCGGCCGCGCGCTCGTCCAGGACTTCGACCGAGCTGCCCGGAGCCGCGCCTTTCGCTGGGTGGATCTCCGAAAATATGCGGCGCACGGGGCGCCCTACTCGATCCAGACCAAGCGCGGCTGCGCGCTGAAGTGCTCCTACTGCGTCTACAACAACATCGAAGGTCACGCGTACCGCCGGAGAAGCGGGAAGAACGTGGTCGACGAGATCGAGGAGGCGGTGCGGGAGCACGGGGTCCGGCGCGTGGACTTCGTCGACTCGACCTTCAACCTGCCGCTCTTTCACGCCCGGGAGATCCTGGACGAGCTCGAGAGCCGCGCCCTGCCCGTCGAGCTCTCGACCATGGGCCTGAACCCGGCGGGCGTCACGAAGGAGCTCATCTTGTCGATGAAGCGTGCTGGTTTCAAGAACGTGATGTGCACGCCGGAGAGCGCGTCGGAGGTCACGCTGAAGACGCTCAACAAGGGCTTTCAGAAGCACGCCGTGGTGCGAGCGGCCGAGGCCCTGCGAGAGGCGGGCATGCCGACGTACTGGTTTTTCATGCTGGGCGCGCCGGGAGAGACGCTCGACACGGTGCGTGAGACGCTGCAATTTTGCGAAGAGCACATCCCGCCGACCGACATGGTCCTGTTCTCGACCGGCATTCGGGTCTACGCCGGCACACCACTCGAGAAGACGTGCAAGGCCATGGGCTGGTTCGCCGAAGACGATCCGCTCTTTTACCCGTCCTGGTTCCTCTCCCCGGACCTCGACCTGAACGAGCTCTATTCGGTGCTGGTGCGCGCGGCGGAGGCACACCCGAACTGGATGACGAACGCCGAGACCGTGGTGAGCCCCGCCATGCAGACCCTGATCAAGGGGGCCCTGCGCGTCTTCCGCATGGAGGGGCCTTTCTGGACGCACTTGCCGAAGGTGTTCTCTTTCGCGAGCCGCGTGGGCGTGCGGCAGCGCGGCCTCGCCGAGCACGCCGAGACGGTGCGGCGCATCACCGACGTGCCGCATCATCGCGGATGAACGAGATGGCGGCGAACACCCTCCTGGTCCTCGAACGTGACGTCGCCTTCTACTCGAAGCTCGCAGGCCCCGATCGCGCGCGCTTCCTCGAGAAGGTGCAGCGCTTCGTCACGACGAAAGAGATCCGGGGCGAGCGTGTCGACGTCGACCATCGCATTCGTGTCCTGGTGGCCGCCGCGGCGTGCCGGCTGTCGCTGAACCTGGTGGCGGAGGAGTACAGGCGGCTCGCCAACGTCGAAGTCTTTCCAACCGACATCGATCGACCGGACGGCGCCGCTCTCGGTGTCGCCTTCCGCGCGAGCAGCGTCTGGCTCGCGCTCGACGCGCTCGAAGGCGGTCTGAAGAATCCCTCCGACGGTGACAACGTCGGGTACCACGAGTTCGCGCACGTGCTCGACGCGAGCGACGGAATCCTGGACGGCGTGCCTCCGTTGTTGGTCGAGCCGGGGCTGAAGAGGCGCTGGTCCCAGGTCATGAAGAGCGAGCTCTCGACGCTGCGGGACCTTCATCGCGCCGGGGGCAGTGCGCTCTTGCCCGAGGAAGCGTGCGAGGACGAGGCGGAGCTCTTTGCCTACGCGACGGAAGCGTTCTTCGAACGCCCGCGCGCGTTTCGTGACTCGCACGGAGAGCTCTTCGAGCTCTTGACGAAATTCTACCGGCAGGACGTGCTCGCGCTCGAATGAGGGTGGAAGGCGCGAGGCTCTCCGACGAGCTTCTGAAGCCGTTCCTCGAACGGTAGCGTTCACAGCTCGCTCGACCGAGTGGGACGGCGTCGGGATCCGGCGGCGAAAGCGCTCTTCGACACGAGAGCGAGCACGACTCGACTATTCCGCTTTCGAAAAATGGGACTACTCTCGGCACCCTTTTGCCGAGGTGAACCGATGAGATCCCTGTTCCGATCAGCCCTAGTCCTGATTTTGGCCTGCTCCGGCTTGGCGGTGGCCTGTGGCGCGCCCTCCGGCGCGGACGGCGCGAAGGCGCCGAGCCCGGCCGCGAGCGCCCCCGCCGCGCCCGTTGCCGAGACCTGGCTGGTCGAAAACTTCGAGAGCCCGAGCGGGCTCTCCGGGACGATTCACCTCGAGTTCGACAAGAACAACATCGGCACGGTGGTCGAGAGCCAGCCGTTCAAGCTCGAACCGAGCGGTAGCCCGCTCTCGCCAGGTGGCTCGGCGCACGTGAAGGGCACGCTCGGCGCGAACCGCGCGCCCTGGTCCTGGGTGCAGCTCCAGGTGTTCCTCGACCGCTCGAGCGGACCCAAGGACGTGAGCAAGTTCAAGAGCGTCCGCTTCATGGCCAAGGGTGACGGCGGCCGCTACAACGTGGCGCTCATCAAGAAGAGCGTCACCGACTACGACCATTTCGTGTACGCCTTCACCGCCCCGCCCGGCTGGACCGAGGTGCGGGTGCCGATCGACAAGTTCTCGCAGGCCGGCTGGGGCAAGCCCCAGAAGAAGGTCTTCGACGACGTGACGATGATCCAATTTTCGCCTGCCGACTACGAAAAGCCGTTCGAGTTCTCGGTGGACGACGTGACCCTGAGCACGGACGAAGCGGTGCTCACGCCCGTGGCCTACGACACGGAAGGCTGGTTCGAGTACACGGGGACGGACTCCTCGAAGCGCAAGGGCACCGCGCTCGACGTGAGCCGGCTGCTCGACGCGCCGGCCGGCAAGCACGGCTTCGTGCAGCGCAAGGGCGAGAACCTGGTCTTCAAGAACGGGAAGCCCGCGCGCTTCATCGGCATCAACATCGTCGGCTCGGCGAACTTCCCGAGCCACGCGGAGGCGGACAAGCTCGCCGACCTCCTCGCGCAGATGGGCGTGAACTTGACGCGGCATCATCACATGGACGCCGACTGGGCGCGCCCGAACGTCTTCGACAACAAACCGAACACGCTCGAGCTCGGCAAGGAGGCGATGGATCGCTTCGACTATCTGGTGGCTGCGCTACAGAAGCGCGGCATCTATCAGTTCTTCGATCTCCTCGTGCATCGGAAGCCCCTGCCGGGGGACGACATCCCGTCCGCGGAGGACGTGGTCGCCGGGTACAAGATCGAGGGAGAGTTCGCGCCCAGGCTCGTGGAGCTCCAGGAGCGGTTCACCACGCAGTTCTTCTCGCACGAGAACCCGTACACGAAGAAGAAGTACGGGCAGGACCCTGCGCTCGCCATGCTCGAGATCATCAACGAAGACAGCCTCTTCTACCTTCAGAAGCAGGGCGACTTCGCGATCACGACGCCCTTTTACAAGGCCGAGCTCGAGAAGCAGTTCGGCGCCTGGCTGCTCAAGAAGTACAAGGATCGAGCCACGCTCGAGAAGGCTTGGAAGGAGGGCGCGGGGCTCGGGCTGCAAGCGAACGAGGATCCCGCGAAGGGGAGCGTCGCGGCGGTGATGACGTTCGACGACAAGTCGTACGAGAAGCTCACCAAGGCCCGCGCTTCCGACACGATGCGCTTCTACTACGACACCATGCTCGCGTACTTCCGCCGGATGGAAGGCCTCGCGCGCAAGCTCGGCTACCAGGGGCTCGTGACGGGGAGCAACCACTGGGTCGAGGTGCCGCTCGACCTCAAGCTGAACGCCGAGCTCGGCTACGTGGATCGCCACTCGTACTGGTCGCACCCGAACGGCGGCTGGGGTTACAACACGGACGTCAGCTTCGACCCGAGCCCGATGGTCAAGAACCCGGGCCTCGGCGTGGTCGGCGTGCTCTCGCGCCGGCGGGTCGCGGGGCTGCCGTACACGGTGAGCGAGTGGCAGACCTCGGCGCCGAACGAGTACCGCGCCGAGGGTCTCTTGATCATGAGCGCGGTGAGCGCCTTCCAGGGCTGGCACCCGATCGAGTTCTCGTTCTCGCACGACGTGAACAACCGCGCGGAAGCGGCGGGCATGCTGAACAGCAACTTCGACGTCATTCACCAGCCGAACCTGCTCGCGCTGTGGCCGGTCACGGCTTTGCTCTTCCACCGCGGCGACGTGGCGCTCGCCGCGACGGAGAGCGTGCTCAAGTACGACGACGCCGCCCTCTACGATCCGGCCACTCACCTCGACTATCCGCGCGGCGCGGCGCTCGTCACGAGGACGGCCATCGACTTCAACCGCGGCCAGACCAGCGCGGAGATCGAGAAGCTCGTGCAGGCAGGCACCAAGGGCTCGCGCATCACGTCGCCGAACGGCGAGCTCAGCCACGATCCCCAGGCGGGCTCCTTTCAGGTGGACGCCGCGCGTAGCCAGGGCTTCGCGGGCTTCAAGCCAGCCGGGGAGATCGCGTTCAAGAATCTGAAGGTCACGCTCGAGAACGAGTTCGCGGTCGTGCTCGCGACGTCGCTCTCCGACGAGCCGCTGGCTCAGTCGAAGCGGCTCGTCGTCACGGCCGTAGGAAACGCGGTCAACACCGGCATGAAGCTCGATCCTGCGCGCGGCAAGTT
>JAEZYO010000210.1 GCA_023419055.1 Pseudomonadota bacterium
GTACTACTCTCGCGGGCAATGACTCTGTCCCTCACGGAACAGCTTTCGCGCTTGCCGGGTGACGCGCGCGTCGCACTCGAGCATCACCGCTTCAATCAGGCGCGCTTCGAGAGGCTCGCCCAACGCCTGCGAGACGGCGCCGACGACGCTGGCGTCGTCGAAGGCAAGCTCGAGGCGCCGTACCCAGGCGACATCGTCGAGCTCCCCGAGAAGGGCAGCGACGAGTGGGAACACCTGGAGGAGCTCGGCGCGGCGGAGCTCGCCGCCGGGCGCTGCGCGCTCGTGGTGCTCGCCGGCGGCATGGCGACGCGCATGGGCGGCGTCGTGAAGGCGCTGGTCGAAGCGCTGCCGGGTCGCACCTTCCTCGATCTCCGGCTGGCCGAGGTCGACACGATCGAGGAGCGCTTCGGAGCGGCGCCGCCGCTCTGGCTCATGACCAGCGACGCGACCGACGAGAAGATCAAGCAGGCGCTCGGCGCTCGCATCGACGGCGAGCAGATCGCGACCTTCACTCAGTACCTCTCGCTGCGCCTGACTCCGGACGGGGACGTCTTCCTGGACGAGCACGGGCAGCCGAGCCTCCACGCCCCGGGTCACGGCGATCTGCCGGACGCGCTCAAGGAGAGCGGCCTCCTCGACCGCTTCATCGAGCGCGGCGGAAAGACGCTGATGATCACGAACCTCGATAACCTGGGCGGCACCCTGGATCCGGTGATCCTGGGCTTTCACCTGCAAAGCAAGAAGCAGGTGACGTCCGAGGTCGTCGACAAACTCGAAAATGACCGAGGCGGCATCCCGGTGAGGGTTGACGGCAAGCTGCGCGCGCTCGAGGAGTTCCGCATTCCCCCGACCTTCGATCCCGCGACGGTGCGAGTCTTCAACACCAACGTGTTCCACGTCGGGGCGACGGACCTGCGAGACCTCTCGATGGACTGGCGCTTCTTCACCGTGAAGAAGAAGGTCGACGGCCATCAGGTGGTGCAGTTCGAGCGCATCTTGAACGAGATCACGGACGATCTCTCGACTCAGTACCTGCGCCTGCCTCGCAAGGGGCCTGACTCTCGCTTCCTCCCGGTGAAGGACATGCCCGAGCTCGAGGCGCGCCGGCCCGAGATCGAGCTCGTCGCGCGCACGCGCGGTTTTCTAGAATGAGGCACTGATTTCATGAAGCCTGGATCACGACGGCTGCGCGACGCAGCAGCGCTCTCGCTCGCCCTGACCTTTTCGCACGGCCTCGCCCAGGCCCAGACTCCCTACGCTCGCCCGACGCCGCTCCCGGCCTTCGGGCGCAGCATCGTGACCGGGGACGACACCACGTCGCTGGTCAATAACCCCGCGCTGCTCGCGTTCATGCCGGGCTCGGAGCTCCGCTGGTCGAGCGTGTACCTGTCCGAACGCGCGCTCGTGCCGTGGCAGGGGCACGCCTTCGCCTTCGGGTTCCCCCTGCCCTTCGTCGCGCTCTCCACCGGTCTCCGCGTCGACATCGTGGACCCGCCGGCCACCCACCGAGCGCTCTGGAACGCGGGCTCGAACTATCAGTGGCTGACCTGGGGCCTCTCTCTGCGCGGCGGCGACACGGCCGCGCTCGGCTTGACGTATCAACACAGCTACTCCGAGGACGAGCGCCTGCACGGCTTCTCTTCCTGGACGCTCGGGCTCGTCGACTACCCGATCAACCAGCTCGGCTTCGCCGCGGTCGCGCACGACCTGAACGCGCCGGTGAGCGACGGCGGGGTCGAGCTCGATCGCAAGTACGACTTCGGTATCGCCATTCGCCCGACGGGCACGAGCGCCGTGGAGCTCGGGCTCGAGGGCTCGTACGTCGCCGCCTCCGATCCTTACTGGACCCCGCGCGCGACGCTCGGCGTGACGATCCCGACGCTCGGCGTCTTGCGCGGCGAGTTCTCGATGCAGGACCCCGCGGAGCAGGCGCTCGAGCGCTCCTGGCTCGCCTCCGCTCAGATGGCCTTCTTCATGAACGGCTCGAGCGGCTCGATGGAGCTTGCCGGCGGCAGCATTTTCGGCAATGGGCTCGGCAGCGACGCGAGCGACAACGCGCACGAGAACCTCGCGTTCGACGTCGCTTTCAAGAGCTTCCGCGAAAAGGTCGGCGGAGAGCCGCAGGCCCACGCGCTCCGGATTCGCATCGAGGACACGCCGGGCGCGCGCGACCACGTCGCGCTCCTCCGCCGCCTATGGTCGATCGCCGAGAACGAGCCCTCGGTCACCGCGGTAGTGTTCGAGGTTCGCACTTCGCCCGGCGACTCGCTCGCTCACACGCAGGAGCTTCGCGACGCCGTGCTCTGGCTGCGACGCACCGGTAAGCGCGTGCTCTGTCATCTCGAAGACGCGGACGGCTCGTCGCTCTACTTCTGCTCCGCGGCCGACCGCATTTTGATGAACCCAGCCGGCGGCCTCCGCTTCGCCGGGCTCCGCTCGCGCTTCTTTTACTACAAGGGCCTGCTCGACAAGCTCGGCATCAAGGCCGACTTCGTGCGCATCGGCGACCACAAGAGCGCGCCGGAGGCGTTCATGCGCGAGGGCGCGACCGAGACCGCGCGCGCGGACAAGATCGATCTCTTGCAGCAGGTCGAGCTCAATTTCGTGCGCGGAGTCGGCGGCGGGCGCCGCATCGATCCTATCGAGCTCCGAAAGCGCATCGCGAAGGGCCCGTTCATCGCGACCGAGGCCAAGGCGGCCGGCCTCATCGACGGCTACGCCTTCGACGATCAGGTCGACAAGGCCGTGTCCGAGCTCGTCGGCTACGACGTGCCGGTCATCGACGACGAGCGCGCCAGCCGCAAACCGAACGCGTTTGGCCCATCGCCGGGCATCGCCCTCATCTACGTCGACGGCGACATGGTCGACGGCCGGAGCGCTGCGTATCCGATCCTCGGCGTGAGGCTCGCCGGGTCGTACACGATCGCCGAAGCCATCAAGCAGGCGCGGGAAGACGTTCGCACGCGCGCCGTCGTGCTCCGCATCGAGACCGGGGGCGGCTCGGCCATGGCGGCCGACGTCATCTGGCGTCAGGTGCAGCTCACCGCGCGCGTAAAGCCGGTGATCGTGAGCATGGGCAGCGCCGCGGCGAGCGGCGGCTATTACATCGCGTCCCCAGCGACGAAGATCTACGCGAACCCGCTGACGATCACGGGCAGCATCGGCATCTTCTACGGCAAGGCCGACGTGAGCGAGCTCTTGCGCAAGATCGGCGTGAACGTCGAGGTGTACAAGACCGCGCCCAAGGCCGACGCCGAGTCGATTTTCCGCCCGTTCACCGACGAGGAACGCGCCGAGCTCGATCACAAAGTGCACCAGTTCTACGACATGTTCTTGACGCGGGTCGCCGAGGGCCGGCGCTTGAAGAAGGAGCAGGTCGACGCCGTCGGGCAGGGCCGCGTGTGGACCGGCGAGCAGGCGCGCGACCGAAAGCTGGTCGACGAGATCGGCGGCCTTCGTCAGGCGCTCGCCGAAGCGCGACGGCTCGCGCGCTTGCCCGAGTCGGCGCCGATCCAGGAGCTGCCGATCATCGAGACCAGCCTGGTCGGGCGCATCCTCGGGCTCGAGGGCGTCCGCGCCCAGGCCACTCCCGAGCTGCCGCGCGAGATTCACGACATGGCAAAGGCGCTCGCCCCGTTCGCGATTCACGCCTCGGACAAGCCGCTCGCCCTGCTCGAGCTCGTCCCGGTCTTCGAGTGACGACGCCATCCAACCCGCCGAAAGCGCGCGCACCGCTGCTCGACTTCGACGTCGCGCGGGTCGCGCGCCGTGACGGGTCCATCAGCGAGGCTCTCTCGCTCCGCGTCGAGGGCCCGGGCGCCGCGCTGGTCGGCGACTTCGGCGACTTCTTCGCGCTGCTCTCCGGTCAGGCTCGCCTCGTCTCGGGGCGAGCGGAGATCCTCGGGGTGCCGGCCGCCGACGCCGTCCGTACGAACCGTGTAGGCCTCGCCTTGCTCGATCCTCCGCTGCCGACTCAATGGAGCGCGGAGCGCTACTTGGACGAGACGGCGCTGCTCGCCGGGCTCGACCGGAGCGAAGCGGCGCGTCAGGTCGGGTGGATCATCCGCCGCTTCGAGCTCGAGAATAAGCGACACACCAAGCTCGGTGAGCTCTCCTTGCTCGAGCGGCGCGCGCTCTTGGTCCTCGGCGCGACCCTCGGCAACCCCAAGGTGCTGTGCCTCGAGGCGCCGCTCGCTCGTCTGGACGAGCGGGCGCAAGCCTACGTGGAGGACGTGCTGTTCGTCGCGGGCGAAGGTCGGATGCTGATCGTGTCGGTGAGCGAGCTACCCGCGGCGGGCGGAGAGCGCTCGCTCGCGGAGACTCTGGGCGCGGTCGTGCGCGAGGGCGGCGTGGTTCACGAGCCCGGCTCCGGCGCCTGCGTGGTCGCGCTGCTCTCGGGCGTCGCCGCGTTCACCGAGCGCCTCGCCGAGCGCGGCCTGACCCATCGCTCACTCGGCGTGGATCCGCTCTTGGTCGGCATGGCCGGCGCTTCACAGGAACTCTGCCGCCTGGAGGTGGAGCTCGCCGAAGGCATGCAGCCGAGCGACCTCTATCAGGTGGCGTGCGAAGCGGGGGCGGTGGTGCTCGAGCTCGCACCCCGCTAAAGAGTCCCTCGCCGTGATAGCATCCCGAGCGGGATGGGTAGACCCCTCGCTCTAGCTCTCGTTCTCCTCTCCGTCGGCTGCGGAAGAACGGACCTCGACGGAGGGCTGCTCGACGAGACCTCGGAACAGCCGGGCGGAGCCGAGCCCCACGTGCCAGGCCCTGACGCTCCAGGACCGAATCAGCCCACACCGACCGAGCCACAGCCCGAGCCCGAACCGCCCGAGCTCGAACCACTGCCTGAGATCTGCATCGCTGCTCGAGTCGACGCAATGACGGGGCTCGACTCGACGGCTTCGCTCTGGATGTACGCGCCCTTCGCAGGCAAGCCGGGCCCCTTCGCGGTCAGCGTCGCGAACGCTGGGAGCTTCGCCTTCTCGCCGCAGGGCGGTCGACTGGTGTTCTCGGACAACACAGGCTTGAGCCTCGTCGATCGCTGGCCGCCGAACCCTGCGGCCCTCCCGATGACGCTCACCGCGACGGAGTTTGCGTTCTTGGACGAAGCGCGGCTAGTCGTTAACGTCGCTGACGCTATCGAGCTCCACGACCTCGAAGCGGGCACGCGCGAGCTGTTGCACGAAATCGACCCTGCCGACCCGAACCCGCCCGGGGAGCCGTTGTACCTGGTTCGGCCCTCACCCGACGGGCGCTGGGTCGCGTACGTCGAGGTGAGGAACCAGCTCCACGAGAGCTGGCTGATCGATCTCCACTCCATGCCGAGGGAGCCGGCACGCGTGATGACGCTGCCGGCCGGGGCCGTGACGGCTTGGCTCGACTGGGCTCCGGACACTGAACATCTCGCGATTTCGGCGACCGATTCGGGCGGGGTGTGGCTGCGCGCCTACTCGGTGGCGACGACCGAGAGCACCTTCGAAGCGCTGCCGATCTCGTTCGAGCTCGAGCCCACGGCGAGCATCCCGACGTTCCAGTGGTCGCCCACCGGTGACGCGCTCCACTACTACTATCAATACGTCGATCTCGCCACGAGCGAGACCGATTGGCGGCTCTACCTCGTCGACATGACGAACGCCGCGCCGGGCCCGAGCGTGCTCCTCAGCGACTTCGACGAGCGCAGCTGGGCAGCCCCGGGCTACTTCTCACCGAAGGGTGACATGGTCGCGTTCAGCGCGGACTTCGCCGGGCCCACGTTCCGGGCGGCAGAGTTCGTCTCGCACGTCGCCCACCCCGACACCCCTCACCGTCAAGACGCGGGCGAGTTCTCGGCGGTGCTGAAGCAAGAGTGGTCACCCGACAACCAGGCGCTCTACTTCACGGCCATGCTGGGGGACGACGTGGAGCGCCTGTACCGGAGCGATCTCACGGGGTCCTCTTCGCTCGTGAGCTCGCCCTCGGCGGACGTACGCGGGCTCTACGTGAGCCCGCAGCCCGGCTGCGTCGCTTACAGCCAATACGTCCCCACGCCTGCAGTCGTGGTCGTCGACGAGACGACGCAGGCGTACTACGAGATCGGTGATCCGCAGGCGAACAATCCAGCCTGGACAGGCAACTTCGACAGCAGCTTGGCCCGTTGGGTGAGCGATCGGAACGGCGACGTGCGCGGCCTCTTGTACGTGACGTCCGAGCCGAACCTCGGCGATGGACTGATTTGGTCTCCCGTCAAAAGCTGCACTCCCTCGTCTCCCGAGGTCGTGATCGGGAGCCAAAAAGGGCAGACCATCTACGACGTTGCCGTATCGACGACGCCCTTGTCGGGAGAGCGGCTCTGAAGCGCCACGCTTGACGATCTCGATCGCATCTGTCAGATTGCGCGCCTGGCTCGCGTCACAGCGAGTGGAAAGGA
>JAEZYO010000268.1 GCA_023419055.1 Pseudomonadota bacterium
GACCTGCCTCGTCCACCGGCTTGCCGACGACGTTCAGGATGCGGCCGAGCGTCTCGGGACCGACGGGCATCATGATGGGGTTGCCGGTGTCGGTCACCTCGGTGCCGCGCACCAGGCCGTCCGTCATGTCCATCGCGATGGCGCGCACCGTCGACTCGCCGAGGTGCTGGGCGACCTCGAGCACGAGGTTGTCCTTCTCGCTCGAGATGCTCGCGTTCGTGACCGTCAGGGCGTTCAAGATCTTGGGCAGCTTGCCCTGGGGGAACTCGACGTCCACGACGGGGCCGATAACCTGGATGATCTTGCCCTTGTTGCCTGCGGTGCTCATCGTCTCGGTGCTTCCTTGAAAAGGTGGGCCTTGGGGAGGGGGCCTCACGCCGAACCCGGCGTCGCGGCGGCGTCTACCACGAGGGACGGTGCCTGCCAACGGGCAAGGCTGGAGACGCGTTCAGTGAGGTTGTAGTCGGGGTAAGCTCGCTCACTAGCGAGGAAGTCGGCCGACCGCGAACGCGGGATCCTGCGCTCCACGTCCGCAAGTCGATGCCGTCCATCGGCCAATGGGCCGCGCCTCGACTCAGCGCGAGTCGCTCATCCGCCTGCACTCTTCGACGGGCGCCGGCCAGCCGCGCGCCGCCGCCGCAATTCGCGAAGCGCCGCGTCGCGTTCGAGGCCGCTCGCTTCCATGAAAAGCGCGAGGTCACGAGCGCCGAGCTCGAGGACCAGGCGGATCCGCTCCGCTGGCGAGAGGCGCAGGATCGCTGCGCGTTGCTCTCTGCGAAGCTCATCGGCCACGGACATCGATCTCGAGCGAGACCCGACCGGGACGAAAGGTCACGCTCGATCCAGGCTCGAAAGGGCTTGGAGCAAGCGCTCCGGCTCGAGGCGCTTTCGAAAGCGGACCACGCGCGGATCGGGAGCGGGCTCTCCCTGGTCGCAGGCCCTCGCGTCGTCCACGCACAGCAAGAGGCGCTCGACGCCGGCAGCTCGGAGCGAGGCCAGCCGTTCCTCGAGCGACGCGCGCGTCCAGAAGCCGATGAACTCGAGAAAGTACGCGTCCTCGGGCGCGCCGCGGCGACGGAGCTCGAAGTGGGGAAAGAAGAGCGAGCCACCCGCCGAGATCGGCGCGGGATCGCTCGAGAGCTCGAACTCGCGCGCCCGGCGCGCGAAGTCGCGCTGGAAGCGCTCCTCGAGCGGGAGCGAGGCGCGCTCGAGATCGCGGCCGAGCCCGAGCGGAGCGGCGCTCGTCACCCGGAGGGAATACGGGGGTGACGTGGGCTCGAGCACGCACTCCGCCGAGAGCTCGTAGGAATCGCACCAGGCGAGCCGCGGCACGAGCGACGCGAGCGCGCGCCCGTACACCTCGGTGTGTCGAAAGATCGAGAACGGCCCCGAGAGCGAGAGCGAGAGCCCCTCGAGCTCGCCGCGCGGAGGGAGCGCCTCGGCGCGACAGATCAAGCCGCGGTCGCGCGCGTGCCGCGCCAGGGCCTCCACGCCGCCGAACGCGCGGAGCTTCACTTCGGAGGCGCGCGCCACGAGCGAGCCCACGATCCCGAGGTTCGATTCGATCGCGAGCCGTGGCGCGTCGAGCCCCTCGGGCAAGGCGTTCATCACGCGCTCGTCCGAGAGATCCGCGAACAGCGCTCGCTCGAGCTGATCGAAGGCAATGCCGAGCTTCGAGGCGACGGCGCTCATCACCACCTCTCGCGGCTCGAGCCGCCCGGTCGCGGCGCTGAAGAGCTCGAAGCGCGCGGCGCGAGGGGCGACCGGAGCCTCGACTCGATGGCTCACCCAGCGATCCAGCACGAGCACCGCGATCTGTCGCTTGACCCTGGGGCTCGCGAGCGAAAGCCCGCGCCTCACGCGCCCGCGGAGCTCGCGTCGCGAGACCCCGCAGCCCGCCGCGTACTCGGCGATCAAGAGCTCGAGCCAGGGGTGATCGCGCTCCGTCAAATAACGGGGCTCGAGGTCACCGCCCGAGCGCTCGACGCTAGCGACGAGCAAGCTGCGCGGCAGCAAGGCCGGCCCTCCTGTCGCGGGCGGCGCGCGCCTCGCTCGTCGCCATCGTCACGAGCTCGTACACGGTCGCGCATTTTCCGTCACGCGGCCGGAGCAACCTGCCCACTCGCTGAACGTGCTCGCGCTCGCCCTGCGTGCCGCCCACCACGATCGCCACGTCCGCGTCGGGCACGTCGATGCCCTCGTTCAGCACTCGCGCCGAGACCAGCGCCCGGAGCTTGCCCTCGCGGAACGCGTCGAGCAGCGCCTCGCGCTCGCGCCGGCCGATCTCGCAGGTGATCGGCGCCACCAGGTGGGCGCGCGCGATGGCGTAGGCGGCGGAGTTGTCCGACGTGAAGATGAGCGTCTTGTTGTCGCGGTGTCGGTCGAGCAGCGCTCCGACGCGCCGGCTCTTCGCGGCCGTCAGCGAGATCAGGCGGCGGCTCCGGCGCCAAGAAGCGAGCGCTTCCCTCCCCTCGTTCGTCTGCGAAGCAGCGAAGACGAACTCCTGAAAGGTTGCGTCCGGGCGCGCGCGCTGAAACGATTTGTAGAAGAGCGTGAAGGCTCGTCGCTCCGCCGCGTAGCTCAGCCGCTCGTGCGACGTGAGCGACACCGGCAGGACGATCACCTCGTAGTCCGAGAGGAAAGTGCCGGCCAGATCGCCGATCCCGAGCTCGTAGACCACCTCACCCACGAGCGACTCGAGCCGAAAGCGCGCGAGCTCGTTCGGGAGCGTCGCCGTCAGCCCGAGCCGATAGGGGGCGACGCACATCTCGAGCGCGGCGTCGCGCGCCGTGGCACCAAAGTGGTGCACCTCGTCCACGATCAAGAGCTCGAAGTGACGCCCGAGCTCGTGCATGGCACGGTAGGCGCCCTCGAACGTCGCCACCGTGATCGGCGCGAGCTCCTTTTGTCCGTCACCCCAGATCCCGACCGCTCCCGAATAGAGCTCGCGCAGCGCCTTCGACCACTGGTGCACGAGCACGCGCGTCGGGACGAGGCAGAGGGTGCGAACGCGCAAGCTCTCGATCGCCGACAGCGCCACCCGCGTCTTGCCGCTGCCGGTCGGGAGCACGACCACGCCACGCCGCTCGGCGAGTTCCCAGGCCAAGAGCGCCGCGCGCTGGTAGGGCCGGAGCGCGACCGCCTCGAACCGCGCAGGCAAGGCCGCGCGCTCGACGATCTCGTCCCGAAAGGCAATGCCTCGCTCTTCGAGCGCCTGTCGCAGCGCGGAGTGGGCAGAAGCCGGTGCCCGATAGAGCCCGACACGCGCGTCGAAGACGACGCCCGGGAGGTCAGCGAGGTCGCGATCCGGAGGTTCGAGGAGCACGATGGTGCCCGCGTCGAAGGAAAGCCGCATGCCGAGGGGTCGGCTCTCGCTCTCCGCGGGTTGCGTGCTTTCGTTCGCTCAGACGTATTCCGCCGCGCGGAGCAGCGCAGCGCGCGCTTCGGGGCCGGACGCCACCTTCTCGTGCGCCACGATCAGGCGCACCAGGCGGGGGGTGTCGGCGAGCCGCAAGAGGTCGGCGCGAAAAGCAGCCTTGTCCTTGAGGAACAGGAGCTTGACCAGCCTCGAGACCCGGGGGCCCGGCGCCGAGCCGAGCAGCGTGGTGAAGAAGAAGCCGAGCGGATCGCGCTTGCGATCCATGTTGAAGACCGCGTCGTTGAGGACGAGCGTGACCCCGTCCTTCGAACGCACGACCATCAGCCCTTCGAGATCCCCAACACCGGCCAGGGGTTCGAGCTTCACGTCGGGATCCGCCGGGAAGTCCTCGTAAGTGCCCTCCACGGCGACGACCTCCGCGACCTTGTCGCGGGAGCCGCGCGGAGCGAGCACGCGCGCTTCCGGGTAGCGCTGCTTGTACGCCGGCGCATCCAGCCGGTGCCCTCCGTTCGGGACCAGGATGAACGCAGGGCGCCCGAACGCCTCGAGGGCGGCCATGTCCGGCGCATTGAGCGCTATCGGGCTATGAAGCGCCAACCGCCCGTCCGAGAGGCGCGCGACGGCCATCACCCTCTTGAGTGACATTCCGGGGATCGCTCCCCTCACCCACCACAGGTTCTCCGCGAGCTTCACCACCGGCTCGTGATCGAGCACTTTCCAACCTGCGTGCGACTTCGCCATGGCGAGCACTGTAGTCCAACATTTCTAGTCAGCCGGAAGGGCGCGCGGCGCGCATGATTTCGGCCGAATTTCCGGCCTTCCACGTGGTCATTCTGCAGCCACGCTGCCGCCAGGTGGTCGACGCCGAGCCCCGCTGGTCGGCTCCGATCGCTCGACACGGCGCCGTCGCTTTTCTGACTCGTTTCGAAATCGAATCCGGCGGCTCGCGCATTAGCGAGTCGATCGAGGGACCAGGCTCTCGGTCATTTCCGTTTCGGGTGCCACATTCCGCTCGTCGCCGACGACGAGGCGGGCGGAGCTTTCGTTTGTCGAAGGAGAAACCACGAAGTTGTCGAACTGGATCGCGAACACGCTGGTTCCGTGCTGCGCCCTGCTGGGCGCCTGCGGCGCGCCCGTCGAAGGCGAAGAGGGCGACTACGGCGAGCTCACGTCGGAGGTGACGGCCGGCGCCGTCTACACCCTCAAGGGTGTTCACAGCGGGCGCTGCCTCGAGGTGGCGAACGGCAGCACGGCGAACGGAGCGAACGTGCAGCTCTGGGACTGCAACGGCACCACCGCGCAGCAGTTTCGCTTCGAGGCCGTGAGCGGCGGGTACTTCCAGGTGCGCAACATCGCCAGTAACAAGTGCCTCGACGTCTGGGGCTGGTCGACCGCGGATGCGGCCGAAATCTCTCAGTACACGTGCTCGGGCGGCGACAACCAGCTCTTCTCCGTGCCCGACGTCAGGAGCGGAGGAGTCGTGAGGCTCGTCTCCAAGCTGAGCGGCAAGGCGCTCGACGCGTGGGCCTGGGGCACGGGCAACGGCACGAACATCGTGCAGTGGCCGATCACCGGCGGAGACAACCAGCACTTCGTCATGACCAAGCAGGGCTCGAGCGGCGGCTCGTCCGGCGGCGGCTCGACGGGCGGCGGTTCGTCCGGCGGCGGCTCGTCCGGCGGCGGCTCGTCCGGCGGCGGTACCTCGGGCAGCAACGGCTGTACTTCGGTGGGCAGCACCGAGACCGTCAACTCGACCATCGTGGTCAGCGGCACCTTCGACGGCGGCTGCAAGCGCTACGTCGCGGGCAGCTCGCTCGGCAACGGAAGCCAGTCGGAGAGCCAGAAACCGGTCTTTCGCGTCAACGGCGGCGGTACGCTCAAGAACGTCGTGCTCGGCGCTCCCGCCGCGGACGGAGTCCACACCTACGGCAACGTGACGCTCCAGAACATCATCTGGCAAGACGTCGGTGAGGACGCGCTCACCATCAAGGAGAGCGGCACGGTCACCCTGACGGGTGGCTCGGCGCAGAACGCCGAGGACAAGATCTTCCAGATCAACGCGCCCAGCACCTTCCGGCTCTCGAACTTCACCGCGAAGAACGGCGGCAAGCTGATCCGCCAGAACGGCGGCACCACCTACCGCGTGGACGTCTTCATCGATCGCTGTGACATCTCCGACATGGACGAGGCCATCTTCCGGACGGACTCGAGCTCGAGCCGGGTGACGATGACCAACACCCGCTATCACAACATCGGTGATGCGCTGTTCATCGGCGTGAGCTCCGGCAACATCACCCAGTCCAACAACACGAAGTATTGAGCTCGATCGAACGAAGGGAGGGACGGCGCCACTCGTCCTCTCCCTTCGTGCGGTTTCGGCTCGCTCCGTCAGGCGATCACGGATCGACCTCGACGCAGACGCCCTCCACGCAATCGAGCTCCCCGGGGGGCACGCAAGTGGGAACGGGCCCCTCGCATTCGCCGCACACGCTGAGCTCGATGGACTCGAGCGACGCCTCGAGCTCAACCGCTCCGGCCTGGTTCACGACGGCTCCGCACGTCGCGTTGCAACTCGTGCTCGTGTCGACGTGCCGGCAGTCCGCCGCCTGCTTGCAGGACTGATGCGCGTTGACGATGGACGCGGTCTGACTCCTGGCGACCTCGGAGCGGTGGCTGCAGCCGAGCGCCTGGGTGACTCCGAAGACCGCCGCACCGCCGGCTTCCTCGCCCGGTGGCCCGAAAATCAGCCCTTCCGAGCTGGGCCCGAACTTCGAGATGAGCTCGCTCACGTCGAAGGTCAGCGTCGCGCTCATGTAGGCCGCGCAGGTATCGCCGTTCGCGTCGTGCGTCAGGAACAGGTACGCAGTAGGTG
>JAEZYO010000306.1 GCA_023419055.1 Pseudomonadota bacterium
GAACTGCAGGGTTCGGCGGCACCACGCCGTTCGACGCCGGCGTGGGCGGCGAAGGCGGCGAAGGCGCGTTCCGGTTCTAGCGGCGACTGGACGTCAGGGCGCCAAGTTGGTCGGGTCGAACGCCGGGGCCGGCACGGTGCACGTCGCTGGTAGACAGGTCGGTGCCGACTCCGGTGAACAATCCGGCGGAGCGCCGACGTTGTCGTCGTAGCAGAGCCGGAGCGGGCGAGAAGCAGCGTGATTGCCAACGTTGTCGGTAGCGACGGCGGCCAGACAGATCCAGCCTTCCTGGAGCGCCGTCCCGCCCGTCATCAACCATTCCGTTCCGGTGCACGTGGGACCGGTCAGCTCCGGGTAAGCGTAAACAACCGGCTCCGCAGGGGTGCTTTCGACGTCGTGCTTGATGACCTTGAAGAGGTCGGAGTTGCCGCCGCACATCTTGCTCGGCATTGCCGGCGTCCCAGCCTCGGTCGCGCAGACCGGGTACGTCTCGGGGGCGTCCTCGTTGGTCTGGCTGCCGTACCACGACGACCCGCCCGGGTTCACCGCACTGAGCTGCAAGAAGGGCAGCAAGGTAGGGTTCTTCTTGATGTCCTCATGGAGATCGTCGCAGACGTGGTCATTGTTCGTATCCGCCAGCAGCGGCCCCGAAGGGTTGGGCTGGAGGTACAGGCGCACGCTGGACCGATCCGTGAGAGCCGGATAGAAGACCTTCTGCCCCGGCGCCGCATTCGCCAGGTCCCAAACGAGGACGCGAGGAAGGATCGTCGCCAGCACCTGGTCGAGGTCGTTCGGGGCGGAGCCGAGCGGATCGAAGGAGTTCGAGCAGACGCGGTTGCCGCTCGCGAGCTTCGATTCGCGGACGTTGCTCGGGTCCAAGTCGACGATGGGGGGAACGTTGTCGAGGGAGAGCAGGAGGGATGCGCCGTTCGCCACGTTCCCGACGAGATCTTGCGCGGAGAAGTTGAGCGTGATCTGCGCCGTGTCGAGCCCTAGGGCAACCGTGTCGAAGGTGAAGACGAAGTTGCTGCCGTTGCGCGACCAGTCGCCGTCGTCAGCGTCGTAATGGTAGGCCGTGTTCCCGACCTTCACCGTGACGCTCGCCGGGTCGATATTCGACTCCTGATCCAGCACGCTGAAGGCGACCGCGACCTTGCCTGCCACGATGTTCTGGTTCTTGTGCGAGGTGACTTCGATCGTCGGACCCGTGCCATCGACGATGAAGTGATAGTTGAAGGTGTTCGTAGTCGGTTGCGGAGTTCGGTTGTTCGACGCCCTGATCTGGACGGCAATCTCGCCGGCAGGCTTGACCGGAAACAACACCTTGTCGTTGAAGTCGACGCTCGCGGTGTACGTACCGCTCGGTCCCTCGTCGAGCTCGATCTCGACGTCCTTCACGACCAGACTCACCTCGTCGACTTCGGCTTCCTCGTCATCGTCCGTAAGCTTGCTGGGAGCCACTTCGAACTCGAACGCCACTACGCCGTCGAGCGGGTGAACGCTTTCCGCCGTTGGTTCGCCCACGGTGATGCTCGGACCGTGATCGACGAGGACCGGGAGCGTGCCAGTGCCGGCGATGGCAGGTTTGGACGTATCCTTGGCCAAGCAGCGGAAAGATGCCGGGCCGCTCGCGGCGTCGGTCAGGATGAGGGTGGCGGCGTACTCGTCGTCATTCCCGGTAGGGACCCCGGGCAGTTCTCGGATGACCTCTCCTTCTTCGTCGAGGAGAGCGATGTCGACGCTCGCGGGGTCGACGGGCAACGAGTCCTTGTCCGGCGACTGCGTGGCGGTGCACACCACGGTCACCTCTGGCCCCGTGAGGACCTCATCCTCGTTGGCATCCTCAGAGCTTTCGGGGCTCGTGATGGTGATGACCGGCGCACCCTCGGGTTGCTGTTCGCCTGCGCTTCCCCCGGAGCCACCCTTGCCGCCGCTGCCGCCTTTGCCGCCGCTGCCCGAACCGGTACCGCCTTTGCCACCGGATCCGGGGGAGCCGGGTTCGTAGACCGGGGGGGTGTCATCTCCACCACAGCCGGCCATGCCGAGCGCAATCATCAGCCCCAACGTAAGATATCGATTCATGAGCCCAGCCCTTGGTTCGTCGACCGAGCGTATCCGGTTCGTGCTGGTCGAACAAGATTGGTGTGCGATTTCGCACGATTCGGCGGAACGTGTCCGCGGCGTGTTCGTGACTCGAGCCGAGACCTTTGCCTCGCGCTAGGCTAGGCCCGTGACGACAGGCGAAGGCGCCGATCCGGAGACCAAGCTGTCGCGTCTTCCTCGCCCGACCGTCATCGCGGCGATCGCGACGCTCTTACTCTTCGCGGTTATCGCGGCGATCGCGTTCGAACCCTTCGTTAAGTCTCAGGTAGGCCGCAAAGCGCGAGCGCGCGGTCTGGTTGCCAAGGTCGAAGAGGTGGACCTCGGTTGGGGCGGCGTGTGGTTGAAGGGGATCGATGTCTCCGCGCCCGAGGCGCCGAGCCTCTCGGCACACATCGAATCGATCTTCGTCCCCCTCGGGTCTTCACCAGTCGAGATCGCGGGCGGTGACGTACGAATTCGCGGTACCCTGGACAAGGTAGGTCAAGAACTCACCCGGCTTCGCCAGGCCTCGGGCTCGAGCTCGAACGCAGCGCCCACGGCGGAGAGCGCCGGGCGTGATGTCACGCTGCGCGGGCTCACGTTCACGTGGTCCGGGCTTCGCGAGGGCATTCCGCCGCAGCGCGCTTGGGGGATCGGGTACCAACGGAGCGCGGGTAACGAGACCGTGACGGCCGACGCGATCACCGTCTCGCTCGGGGGCGCGTCCCTCGAAGCTCGCGGCGTCTCGGCACAGGTGGGTCGAGCGCCGACGGGGCGCGTTCTGCGAAGCCTGAGCGCGGTTTCTGCAGACGTGGCCGTGGACGTGACCCGGCTGTTCGAGCCAGCTCAGCCGCGGAGCGCCGGTGGCGGAGTCGTCCCGGTCTCTACGCAGCCCGAGCCTCCAGCACGCACTCGAGTCCCGCTCCTGCTCGCCCTGGCAACGTCGCGTCTCAAGGGAGCGCTGGTGGAAAACGCGCGGGTCGATGTCCCGGCTGTGCGCGCTCAGCTGCGCCTGGAAGGGGAGACGCTCAACTTCGGTCCCAGTCGCTTCTCGCTCGAGCGACGCGCGGACGCGTTGCTCGCCGCGCTCGAGCCGTCGCAGCAAAATGCCGGAACGACTCCGCTCTCGCTCAAGGCGTCACTACCGCTCTCGGGCGGTGAGCCCGAGCTCGAGCTCGAAGGCGGGCCGGTGAGCCTCGGCGCGCTGGGGGTGCACGACGGTGACTTCGGGCTCTTCGACGTGAAGCAGGCGGCGCTCGAAGCGCACACCAAGCTCGCGCTCGTGGGCGGTGGCCAGCGGCTACGCCTGAGCGGGAGCGGCAGCTTGAGTGACGTCTCGCTCCACCGTCCGGCGCTCGCGCTCGGGCAGCTCCGCGGCATTCGCGTCGGCTGGCGGGGGAGCGCGGAAGCGGCGCTCGACGGCTCGGTGCTCCACGTCAGTGACGCCGAGATCTCGATAGGGGACGTGACCCTACGCGGATCCGGCTCCGTAGAGCGAGGTGCGGGGTTCTTCCGGGTGAAGGGCGAGGCTGGCGTGCCCCTCGCGGCCTGTGAAAAACTGCTCGAGTCCGTGCCGCGGGGGTTCGCCCCCGAGCTCGACGGGCTCGGGCTGGAGGGGACGTTCGCCGCGAGTTTGTCGGTCGAGGCCGACACCCGCGAGCTCGATCGCATGAAGGTCGATCTCGACGTGAAGAACGATTGCCTGATCACTCGCGTGCCGGACTCGCTGTCTCCAGAGCGTTTCCGCCGCCCGTGGACGCGTACCCTGAAGGGCCCGGACGGCTTGCCGTTCACCGTCGACAGCGGCCCCGATACGCCCGGCTGGGTCCCCTACGAGGAGATCTCACGCCACATGGAGACGGCGGTGATCGTGTGTGAAGACGGCGGCTTCTATCGTCACGGCGGCTTCGACTACGGCGCGATCGAGAAATCGATCAAGGACAACGTCAAGGCCGGCCGCTTCGTGCGTGGGGCGAGCACCATCAGCATGCAGCTCGCGAAGAACCTCTATCTCGGCAAAGAGAAGACGCTGTCGCGCAAGTTCGAAGAGGCGATTTTGACGACGCTCCTCGAGCAGCGCTTCGAAAAGCGTCAGATGATGGAGCTCTACCTGAACGTGATCGAGTTCGGCCCCGGCATCTACGGCATTGGGCCCGCCGCGCGGCACTACTTCGACACGTCACCGAGCGATCTTACTCTCGGCCAAGCGCTCTACCTCGCGTCGATCTTGCCGTCGCCCGATCGCCAGCATTTCGATCGCCAGGGCGCCGTGACGCCGGGCTGGATGAAGTACCTGCGCAAGCTGATGGTGATCGCGAGGAAGATCAGCCGCGTGAACGACGAGGAGCTGATCGCCGCGCTCGACGAGCAGGTCGCCTTCCGGGTGCCCGGCACCGCGCCCGCCTCGATCTCGAGCGACGAGGTCGAGCCCGAGTTGCCGGCGTCCCAGCTCGAGTGACGGCGTGACGAGGCTCGCTCGCGAGCTTCGATGCTCGAGCTCCGCGGCAAGGCCGATTCGCCCCGCTGGTCGGAGCTGACTCGCGGCGAGATCGCCGCGCGCTCGAGATCGGCGCGGTAAAGTCCGGCGTGTCGCAGCGCGTGACATCCCGTCCGTGACTCGTTCGCCGAGGCGCGAACGCCACGAGCCCCTCCGGCGCGGGAGTGACGCTGGTTTCGAGGCTGGTACGACAAGTGCCTATGTCGGCTCCGCGCTGTTTCTTCGGACAGCAAAGGAGATTGAAAAGCGATGTCTCTCAGAAGTGGGAAAGCGCTCGTAGCGCTCGGGATGACGTGTATTTCGGCACTGCCGATCGCGGCGGGATGTTCGGGCACCGAGCCCGCCGCGGGCACGTTGGAGCAAGCAGTTCACGAAAGTGTGTTCGAGCTCGACGGCAACGCGACGACGGAGACGCGGGACGACTGGGAAAACGTGCTCTTGCAGGGCGGCGGCGATTCGATCGTGAACACGGGCGTCATCGTCGATCCCGAGGACGCGACGATCTTCACCACCGGTGGCTCGAAGGACATTCACGACGTCCCGGAATGGCGTCACAAGGACGGCAACGTACCGCCCAAGGACGACATCTCGAACGCCTACGCTGCCGCGTATGACGTGAACGGTGATCTCGTCATCTACTTCGGTGCGGACCGGTTCGCGCAGAACGGCGCCTCGCAGATGGGCTTCTGGTTCTTCCAGAACGAGATCGGCCTGAACGAGGACGGCACCTTCAGCGGCGAGCACGCCGATGGTGACGTGCTGGTGCTCGTCGATTTCACGGTCGGAGGCAAGGTCGGCGAGATCAGGGTGTACGAGTGGCTGAGCGCCGGGGGCGGCAGCGACGGGAACCTCGACTTCATCGCGGGCGGCGAGGTCCTGGGCGCGGAACCGGACATCTTCTGCCTCGACGACGACACGGCGTGCGGCACCGTGAACAAGGAGGACACGGAGGCGCCGTGGCCCTACGAGCCCAAATTCGGCGAAGAAGGCATCTTCCCGCCGGGAGCCTTCTTCGAGGGCGGGATCAACATCTCGGCGCTCTTCGGCCCCGACGTTTGCTTCGCGAGCTTCCTCGCGGAGACGCGCGCGTCGCACGAGGAGAACGCGGTGCTCAAGGACTTCGTGCTGGGCAGCTTCGACACCTGTAAGAAGTGCGAGATCAAGGTGAAGAAGGAGTGCAAGGTCCTCAAGCAGAACAAGTACGGCGACAAGGACTACACGGCGGGCTTCAAGGCGACGGTCACGGCGCAGAGCTGCGATCTCCCGAAGGGTACCGTGATCACGGTCGTCGACGACGCGGGCACCGCGGGCGACCCGAGTGACGACTCGACGGTGACGCGTACGCTCGAGGAGACGTTGCCGGAAGGTCGGAGCGTGGACCTCTTCGGCACCTTCCAGACGGACGAAAATCCGCCGAAGTACAACGTGGTTCACGCGACGGCTGACAAGGGCAACGACGTGCTCGAGGCGAGCTCGGAGCCGACCGAGTGCGAGTGCTTGGTCCCGCCTCCGCCGAAGTACTGGTGATCGCTGGTCGCGGTTCGACCCAGCGAACGCGAGCGGGCTCCGCCGTCGGATCTTTCGATTCGGCGGCGGAGTTCTTTTGTCGCTCAGGCAACGCCGATTTCGCGGCAGGCGTAGACGTCCTGAATCACGTTCAGGAGCTTCACTCCCTCCTCGAGCGGGCGCTGGAAGGCCTTCCTTCCGCTGATGAGGCCCATCCCGCCGGCGCGCTTGTTGATGACCGCCGTGGCGGCGGCCTCCTGGAAGTCGTTCGCGCCCGAAGCGCCCCCGCTGTTGATGAGGCCGATGCGACCCATGTAGCAGTTCGCGACCTGATAGCGGCAGAGATCGATCGGGTGACCGCTCGAGAGCTCCGAGTAGATGCGCTCGTCGAGCTTGCCGTACGACGAGCCGCCGGTGTTCAGCGCCTGGTAGCCGCCGTTGTTCTCGGGGAGCTTCTGCTTCACGACGTCGGCGCCCATCGTCACGCCCAGGTGGTTCGCCTGGCCTGTGAGATCCGCCGAGACGTGGTAGTCGACGCCGCCCGCCTTGAAAGCCTTGTTGCGGATGTAGCACCACAGGATGGTCGCC
>JAEZYO010000396.1 GCA_023419055.1 Pseudomonadota bacterium
ACGGCGATCCTCGCGGGCGGGTGCTTCTGGGGCATGGAGGAGATCCTCCGCAAGATCCCGGGCGTGGTCTCGACGGAGGTCGGCTACACCGGCGGCAAGGCAGGCGTCACGTACGAGGACATGCACCACGACCGCACGGGCAACGCCGAAGCCGTGCGCATCGTCTTCGACCCGAAGAAGATCTCCTACGAGAGCCTGCTTCAGGATTGGTTCTTCCGCATGCACGACCCGACCACCGCCGAACGACAAGGCAACGACGTGGGTCCGCAGTACCGATCGGTGATCTTTGCGACCTCACCCGAGCAGCGAAAGACGGCCGAGAAGGTGAAGCAGCGGGTCGACAAGAGCGGCGCTTGGGACAAGCCTATCGTGACCGAGATCACGGACGCCAAGCCGTTCACGGTGGCAGAGGACCATCACCAGGACTACTTGCAGAAGAACCCGGGCGGGTACTCGTGTCACTTCCTCCGGAATTTCCCCAAAATCCCGAAAGAGTAGGACCCGTCGTGTCAGGCGCGCTCGATCTCGAGCTCGCGAATTCCGATTCGAATCTGCCGAGTCCGAGGGCGACGCTCGATGATGGTGGCGGCCTCCGACAGACCGTGTTGCGAGAAGTGGCGCCGGATCCGAAAGACTTCGCCGTCGATTTGCTGAGGGGTCATCCTGAGCCCTTCGGCGAGGCTGTCTTTGTCCGCCCAGCCGCGCGAGCCCTCGGGAATGCCACGCTCCGAATCGATGAGATAGCTGCGAGCGAGGGTCAGGAGCAGATAGTTGTGCCCTCTGGCCCCCAGCGCGACTCGACGGGAGCCGTCGACGAGCGCTACCTCGACGAACTCTTCGTCGGAAGAGACGCGAAAATGCAGCTTCGGGATCCCTCGCTCGTTCGGCCGAGCCACGCTCGCCGTCGCATCGCTCGCGCGAGAGGCGCAGAACCGAAACCGGCGGCCAGCACACTCTAGAGTTTCGCCGTCGTTCAGCGACCGTACGGTGCCGTCCGGCAACTCGACCTTCCATACGCCCTCGAGCTCGCTGAAGAGCGTCAACTCCGGAGCCGAGCCGTTGGGGAGCCCCAAGAGCCCGTGCGCCGGAAAAAGTGCCGATCCGTCCTCCAGGTCCACCGCCATTGGCGCCGGAGCCTGTGTTTCGGCGACGAGCCAAGTCTCGTCGGGGTGACCGAACGAGATGAGCGAGCCCTTGCTCAGTCGATACGGCCGCCCGGGCTCGACAGCTACTCCATCGAGCCGGGTGCCATTGCGGCTCCCGCGATCGAGCAACTGCCACGACCGCTCGTGCCAGCGAATCAACGCGTGCTGCGCGGAGACGTAGCTGCTCGCGAGTCGCAGTGCACATTCGGGAGAGCGTCCCACGAGGTGCTGACTGAGAAGCACGCGGCGGGTCGCCCCGTCTGACGAGCGCAGCTCTGCCATCTTCGGGCTCCGAGACTAGCACCTCCCCGGGAAGGGCTTGCAAGCGACTGCGATCGACCACCTATCGGGGTCGCGCCTATCCATGGTGCCATGAGTACCCGCCTCGACTTGATATCGACGCCGGTGTCGCTTGCCACTCTATGGAGCGAGCTCGTCAGCGGTACCTACAAGATTGCGGCGACGCTCTTCTCGTCGGAGCACTGCTCGCTGGTGCTCACGGCCTCCGACCGCTCGCCCGAAGCGGCAACCAAGCGGCCGGAGGATAGGCACGTCGAGATCCTCGAACGAGCACTGCTCGGGTGCCCGAAGAAGGTCATCGCGTGCGACTTCGTCCTTTCGCAGTCGAGCATTGCGGCCGCGATACAGCGTTGTTTCTACTTCATGGGGCTCTCCTGCACGCCGTCTCAAGTGCCTCTACCGGTGGTGATCGCTGCGTACGCGAAGCGCGCGCGCTGCACCGGGCCGATGAGCCGGAGTCTGTCCAACTCGACTCAGTCCCAAGGGGAGAGGCTCGTGCAGATTCGCCGACCCGAACGCTACTTTGCGGGGCTCCTGCCCCCGGCCGAAGAAGCGATCGTTCGACTGCTCGCGGAGGGTAAAAGTTACAGCGAGATGGCATCGATTCGCCGAACTTCGCTACGTACCATCGCAAACCAGGTAGCGAGTGTGTTTCGTCGACTCGGCATTTCCGGTCGCCCTGAGCTCCTCTGTCTGCTCGCCGAGCGGGCCTTGCTCCCGGACAGCGCGCCTCCACCACCAAACAAGGCGCCTGATTCAAGAGAGTTCTGGAAGCGATTCCCTATCGCCTCTTCGGCGGGGCTGAAGTAGCCATCGGTCATGAGGAGAATCGTGGTGGGAGCGTTAGCGGCGGCGCTGGGGCTCGGCCCCGTTTGCGCCGAGGCAGATGACGACGAGGACACTGCCGAAAAGCGTTTCAAAGAGGGTCACGAGCTCCTCGGCGAGAAGCGCTATGACGAAGCCTGTCAGAAATTCGAGCAGAGCCAGCAAGCCGCTCCGGCGTCGGGCGCCCAGCTCGCCCTCGCCTACTGCCAGGAACTCTCGGGCCTCCTCGCCTCGTCTTTTCGAAGCTACCAGGAAGCCGAAGACCTCGCGCGAATCGAGGGTCATGGTGAAAGGCAAACGGCCGCACATGAGCGCGGGAACTCGCTCAAAGAGCGCGTCTCGACGTTGACCATCGTCGTGCCCTCATCGGTCGCGAACCTCCGCGGGTTGCGCTTGAGCCTGGACGGCAAAGAGCTGTCGCAGCCCGAGTTCGGCACCGCGATACCCGTCGACGGAGGTCCCCATTACGTCGAAGCCAAGGCGCCTGACAGGGTGCCCTGGAGCGAAACCGTCTTGCTCGAAAGAGAGCGGCACCGAAAAACCCTGATCGTTCCGGGCCTCGAGCCCATCTCGGCCCCTCCTGCGAACACGGCATCGGCCAATACCTCATCCATGGTCCCCGCGTTACCGGCCCGTGAGGCTCAGCCGGATTCAGAACCCAGCCCGGCTCGACAAGTCAGCTTGGCACTCGGCGCCGGGAGCCTGGTCACGCTCGGGGTCGGCGCGTTCTTCGGTCTCAAAGCCTACTCCAAGAACGACGCCTCCAACTCTCACGGCCACTGTGACAGCCAGGGCTGTGACTCGGAGGGAACCGAGCTCCGCAACGACGCGATCTCGGCCGCGCGAGCGTCGACCTGGCTCTTCGCCGCGAGCGGCGTGCTCGCGCTCAGCAGCGTCACCCTCTACTTCGTTTCCGCCCCCTCTTCGAAGTCGTCGACGGCGAGCATCGGCGCGAACGTCGGAGCGAATGGGGCGCAGCTTTCTTTGAGGAGGTCTTTCTAATGCGTCATCGACTCTCACCGCTTGGAGCCTGGCTCCTCGTGGGCGGCTGCTTCGTTTGGGGCTGCGATAGCGTGCTCAGCATCTCTCCGCCCGAGGCGCGGAACGAAGACGCCGGAGGAGAAGGCGGCAATCCAGAGGCCGGTGCTCCAGGAACGCCTTGGGGCGGAGACGGAGGTCGGGGCGGGGACACCGACCTGATCACGGGCGGAGGTGGAGCAACCGGAGGAAGCGCAGGCGAAAGTGGGACCTCAGGCGAAGGCGGTGAGTCGGGTGACGGCGCCGTGGACTGCACGTTCGGTGAGCTGAGGTGCGGCGGCGCAGACCTGAAGACCCCCGAGTCGTGCGACGAAGCCGGAACCTGGGTAATCGACGCCGCTCAGACCCAAGGCGCCGACTGCGAGCTTGGATGTGTCGACGGCAGGTGCCTGGAGTGTGCTGAAGACGAGCGCACTTGCGACGACAAGGTTCCGCTCGCTTGCGAAAATGGTTTCTGGGTGCCGGACGAGGCGTGTCCGTCTTACTGCCTGGAAGGGACTTGTCGAACCCCACCGAGCTGCTTGGGCGATCTGAAGTGCGGGGACGACGAGAGTTGTTGCAGCGCTCACGAAGTCCCGGGCGGAACGTTCGCGCGGCGATTCGACGATGAGGTCGAACACGACTACGTGGACCCAGCGACGGTCAGCACGTTCTTGCTCGACGAGTTCGAGGTCACCGTCGGCCGGTTCCGAAACTTCGTGTCCGTCTATCCCATCGCCCTCATGCAAGGCGACGGGAAAGCGCCGTATATCGATGGCGATACGGGCTGGCCAGGCGGCGCGACTTTGCCCGCCACCCAAGATGATTTGAAGGCATTGCTGAACTGCGCAGGTGCCACTTGGACCGACGACACGGGCCTCGGAGTCGCCAATCGCCCCATCAACTGTGTCCCCTGGCTCGTGGCTTACGCGTTCTGCATCTGGGACGGCGGGCGACTGCCGACCGAAGCGGAGTGGCAGTACGCGGCCGCCGGAGGAGAGCAGCAACGCCTCTACCCCTGGTCCGAACCACCAGAGAACCCTTCGGCGCTCGCCGAACATGCCTACTTCGACCCCGCTCCGTGGCCGCCCCTCCCGGTGGGTTCGAAGGTCGGCCATGGTCGCTGGGGGCACGCTGACTTGGGCGGAAATCTCTACGAGTGGGTACTCGATACGTACCTGGACACTTACAGCCCTTCCAACTGCATTGATTGCGCTCACACCGCGTACACGGGCTTTCGAACGATACGTGGCGGGGCTTTCTCCTTTTGGAAGGAAGATATGTTGACTGCTTCCAGAACTTACACCCTTGAGGATGATTCTTACGACTACCTGGGTTTTCGATGCGCACGAAATGTCGTGGGCGCCGAAGCACCGTGAGGGAACCATGCAAACGACGAGACGAGGTACAATGGCCACTTGGACGAGGTGGCTCCTCTCGGTCAGTCCGGGCGTACTCATGCTCCATTGCGGCGGAAGCGTGCCCCCACCCGACCATCCTTCGGGGGGCACCGCAGGCACTGCCAACCCGGGTGGTTCCGGCGGAACCGAGAGCGACGGCGGCGCGGGGGGAACTTCGCCCACGGGCGGAGCCGGAGGTGTCGGCGGAACCTCGACTGGTGGCGCCGGCGGTACTGGTGGCGGTGGCGCGGGCGGTACCGCTGGAGCGTCAGGAGCAGGCGGAGCCACGGGCGCGGGCGGAGCGACCGGCGCAGGGGGAGGCACCGCGAACCCGTATCGAGACTGCGCGATCCCGAACGACTGCAAGAATCCACCGGACGTTCTCCCAGCGTGCGCGAACGCTTCGAACCTCTTCTGCAATTCCGCCAATAACCACCAATGCGCCTACCAACTCGCCAAGAGCCCGGGCTGCAACTGCATCGAGGGCGCCATTCGAGAATGTCCGGTCCCTGTGACGAACGCGAGGGGCCTCCAGCGCTGCAACGATACGACGCCGCCCGGTCAAGTCGTCTCGCCGACTACCACCTGGGGCGACTGCATTCCGCTGAATCAATGGTAACTCTGGCGAGCCAAAGAGTCTGTGCCCGCCGAGATCAGCGACGAGTCTCGATCAGCTCTTTGATGCCGCGAGGAGCCGATTCGAGGCTCGTTCGCTCAACCGAAGCGCTGGCTGGAGGAGGGCTCGGCGGAGGTGCGGACGTATTCGTCAGCGGCCGTCCCTTGGCGCTCGGCTTGAGGGGCCTCGAAGCGATCGCAGAGGCTCCGGTGGTAACTTGATTCAACCCAGCGGTGAGCCGACCCGCCAAGGCGCCCTCGGCTGCCGTGACGGCTTGTGCCAAGCTTGATCCCGTCGGGACGGGACTCGGTTGGATAAGACCTGTGCCGTTTCCAGCACCGAGCTGTGAACCGCTCGCTCTGCCTCGAGAAGGCAAGATCGCCCAGACGAGGAGCGCCAATGCGGAGAGTGCGCCCAACGCGAGGCCTACCGGGCGCCAGCGTGACGGCACCTTGCTCGCCGGTTGCGCACTCGGCACCTCTGCCAGCAAGGTGGTGGAAGGGCGCAACGACACGTTGGGCGCGTCGATTCCAGCCGGAGGTAAGGATGACCCGAGCCCTCTCACTCGCCGGAGCGAGGTTGCCGCCTCTTCGCTGCCGTACGGGGCGAGAGCCATCACGAACTCGAGCACGTTCGAGTAGCGAAGCTCTCGGTCCTTCGCAAGGCTCCGCAAGATGACGTCTTCCAAGCCTTCCGGGAAGGTTTGCGTGACGCGTCCTTTTTCGAGCGGGTCCGGTCGGCCGCGCGTGATCTGCAAGACCAGGTCCGCAAAAGAGTCCGCCGAGAACGGCAAGCGGTCGGTGATGAGCTCATAGAGCGTCACGCCGAGCCCCCAGACGTCGGAGCGAGCGTCGACGTCTTTGGGGCTTTGTAGTTGCTCGGGCGGCATATAGGCCGGGGTCCCGAGGCGAGAATCGTCCGACCCCGTGAGCGCGACGTCGATCGCCTCTTGCTCGAGGGTCTTGGCAATGCCGAAATCGAGCACCTTGATCAGCGGGGTACCGTCGGCGCGTCGGGCGACGAACAGATTGCTCGGCTTGAGATCGCGATGGATGATCCCCTTCAGGTGTCCTTCAGCGACGGCTTGCGCGGCTTGGAGGACGTAGTCCACCGCCTGGCGCGGAGGAAGAGGGCCGTTGTCCGTCAACACCGCTTTCAAGTCGCGGCCTTCGAGGAACTCCATGACCAGGAACGGCACGCCGCTCGGCAGGCGATCGATTTCGAGGAGCTTGACCACGTGCTCGCTCGTAATGCGCGTTGCGGCGCGGGCCTCGCGGATGAAGCGCTGCACGGCGATCTCGGAGCTGACGAAGCGCGGAAGGAGGAACTTGATGGCGACCTTGCGGTCGAGCAGGCGGTCACGCGCCGTCACCACGACGCCCATTCCCCCGACCCCGATCACTCCTTCGCACACGTACTTGTCGGAGACAGTGTCGCCCTCCCGCACCGGGGCCAGCGCCGATCCTTCGCTCTCCCACGAGCTTCCCTTGTCCGACGCCCTAACCGTGCTGTCCATCGCGCTCCGCTCTTTCGGAGATTGCGCCGGACCATAACAGTGCCGAGCAATCGGTGAAAGCCTCGGAGAGAGTGCTGAGAAGATAGCCCTTCGGTCCCCCCGGAATTCCCTTCGGGGTACCCCGGCCCTCTCCTGACTAGCGGCCCGAGTCGTACAACTTTCTACGCCGGTGCTTCTGGAAGGTGCCGGGCGGGAACATTCGTGAAACCCGGGCGAGAGGGTGGATGGGGCGCCTTCACCGAGTGTCCGAATCGATGATGGACGGGCGACGGGCCCTCGCTTTAGCGAACCAACACTTGCCCTCCGTTCATTCGCGGTCTCGGCAGTGGCTCGCGCGACAGCAGACAGCACGATGCCGCCGCGTGAGAACCGCGGCGCCTTGCGCGCCGTTCATCGCCGAGTGGAAGCAGTGCCGATTTCAGGTGACTCGTGCTCGGACTCGAGCGAACGGAAGCGACGCCGACGAGGCGGTCGTCACCTGTCCTCTTCGATGCTCGCTGGAACGAGCTCGAAGGCCCGAACGCCAGAGTCGTGAGAAGGCACGCGCAGGCGTTCCTCACCACGACCGAGTATCGGCGCGCGCAGCAGCAGGCGATGTTTTTCGTCCAGCCACAAGCGCAAGCGGCTCAGGGGGGGACAAGGCCGCGCCATCCGCGTTCCGACCATGTGAGCGCGCTCATGCGAAGAAAGCTCAACCGCGCTCGAGCCATCCCGACTCGTGGCACGCCACGCTCGCGCCGATGGATCCGGCGAGGTCGAGGTACGGCTGATCAAAGCAATGGCTGCTGGGAATGTTCGGTATTACTCAAATGCTCGCTCGATCGCGCTTCGCTGCCGCTGCCACTCTTCACCTTGCCGCACTCTCGCTCGGGGCTTCGCCGGCCCTCGCTGCGTGGGCCGACGTCGACTACGGAAATGGCGGCGCCAACCCGAAGATGACGCTGTACACGCCAGCGTCCCCCGACGCCAACCCGGGTGTCATCGTCTCGCTCCACTACTGTACTGGCACGGCCCAGAACGCGCAGGGCTGGTTCCAGCAGCTCGCGGACCAGCACGGGTTCCTCATCATCGCGCCCGACGTGGGCCCAGGCGAGTGTTGGAACGCCGACCCGCAGCGTGCGGGCGAGCCTGCAGCCATCGTGAAGATGGTAGAGCACGTGATCACGAACAACAGCGCCGATCCGGCGCGGATCTTTGCCGCTGGTGCCTCGTCGGGCGGGTGCATGAGCGAGGCGCTCATTGCCGCCTATCCGGACGTCTTCGCAGGCGCAGCCGCGCTGGCTGGCGTACCA